>NZ_JBHWIO010000002.1:13901-48235 GCF_042732075.1 Kitasatospora sp. NPDC059812 | reverse complement strand
CTCACGGCGTCTCCCGCGCTGTTCATCTGTCTCTCTCCTCTCCTCTGTCCCCCCCGCTCGGCGCCCGTGGGCGGCCCCCGCGCCGTCTCGCGGCCCTACCGCCTCCCCCCAGCTCTACCGGGGCGTCGGGCCCTGCCGGCTCGGCCGGCCGTCCGGGTCGAGGGTGAACACCACGGTCTCGGTCCCCTTCACCCCGGTCACCGCGATCCGGTCCGGCCCGGACCAGTCGACCCTGCCGAACTCGCCGCCACGGATGTCCCATTCGCCCAGTTCCCAGTGCCGGGCGGACCAGCCGCTGCCGGTCAACAGCTCGACCCGGTAGATCGGGTCGATCGAGAAGGCGACGTCGGTCACGGTCAGCACGCGGTCCGGGCGCTCCGGGTGGCTCTTCCGGCTGACGGGCTGCCCGTCGCGGTCGAGCAGCAGCGACAGGAGCACGGCCAACCCCCCGAGGAAGACGAGCGACACCAGGGCGGCCGCGCAGCCGACCTGCGACCACCAGGTGCGGAACTCGAACTGGATCACCAGCGAGACCACGGCCAGCACGACGGTGGCTCCGAGCAGCGGCAGCGGGTGGTTGAGCCAGCGCTCGACCTCCACCAGCCCACCTGAGAACGAGGCCTGATAGCCCGGCAGATAGACCAGGAGCGCCGTCAGCGCCACGCCTCTGAGCCACCACACGATCCGCTTGCGACGTGCCGCCGTCATGCGCCCCTCCCCAGGGTGAGCCTTTGCCCGGACTTTACTACCGGATGTCCGGCGGTTGAGGCTCCGGTCGGCTCCGGCCCAGGCCCGGGGCGTCCACCACTACCGGCCACGACTCAGGACCGGCCACGACGCGGTACCGGCCACGACGCCGAGAGGCCCGGGCGGACATCGCTGTCCTCCCGGGCCTCCCGCTACCGGCCGTACCCCCGTCACCGCCGGTAGAAGACGCTCCTCGACCAGAAGTAGCCGATCAGCGTCAGCCCGGTGCACCACGCCAGCGCGCTCCAGGCGCTGTTGCCGATCGGGGTGCCCATCAGCAGCCCCCGCAGGGTCTCGATGATCGGCGTGAACGGCTGGTACTCGGCGAACCACCGCAGGGCGGTCGGCATCGAGTCGGGTGGGACGATCGCGCTCCCGATGAAGGGCAGGAACTGTATCGGCATCGGCAGGTTGCTGGCGCTCTCCACCGTCTTGGCAACCAGCCCGATGCCCGCCGATATCCAGGTCAGCGCGACAGTGACGAACAGCAGCAGCCCGACGGCCGCCAGCCATTCCACCAGCCCGGCGTTGGGCCGGAAGCCCATCGCGAGGGCCGCGCCGACCACCAGGACCAGGCCGAGCATGGTCTGTATCACGCTGCCGACCACGTGCCCGGCCAGGAAGGCCGAGCGCGAGATCGCCATCGTGCGGAAGCGGTTGACGATGCCTTCCGTCATGTCGACGCAGACCCCGATCGCCGTGACCAGCGACCCCGAGGCCGCCGCCATCAGCAGGATGCCGGGCGTCACGTAGTCGATGTAGCTGCCGCCGCCGATGCCCGCGCCGAGCGCGCCGCCATAGACGTAGTTGAACAGCAGCAGCATCATCACCGGCATGATCACGACTGCGAAGGTCAGGGACGGGTACCGCAGCGCGTGCTTGAGGTTGCGCCGCAGCATGGTCAGCGAGTCACTGACCGCGTAGCTCACCGAAGCGCTCATCGGACGCCCTCTCCCGTCAGCGTGAGGAACACGTCGTCCAGATCGGCCGTCTCCACGACCAGCGACTCGGCCCGGACCGAGGCGTTGTCGAGCGCGTCCAGCACCGCCTTCACGGTGACCACGGAGTTGTCCCCCGGGATGTCCAGCCGCAGCGCCTCGGTGTCGACCACCGCGTAGTCGAACAGTCCGGCGGCAGCCCCCAGTTGGGCCGCGTCCGCGAACTGGAGCCGGATCCGCCCGCCGGGGACGATCCGCTTCAGCTCGTCCGCCGTGCCCTCGGCGACGATCCGCCCGCCGTCCAGGACGGCGATCCGGTCGGCGAGTTCGTCGGCCTCCTCCAGGTACTGGGTGGTGAGGAAGATCGTCACCCCGTGGTCGGCGACCAGCCCCCGGATGATCTCCCACATCGTCCGCCGGCTGCGCGGGTCCAGCCCGGTGGTCGGCTCGTCGAGGAAGATCACCCGCGGATCGCCGACCAGCGTCATCGCCAGGTCGAGCTTGCGCCGCATGCCGCCGGAGAAGGTGACGACCGGCTTGCGCGCCGCCTCCGTGAGGTCGAACCGCCGCAGCAGATCCTCGGCCCGCCTCCGCCCCTCCCGACGGGGGAGGTGGTTGAGGTCCGCCATCAGCAGCAGGTTCTCCTCGGCGGTGAGCAGGTTGTCCACCGCCGAGAACTGGCCGGTGACACCGATCGCCGCCCGCACCCCGGAGGCCTGCTCGACCACGTCGTGCCCGGCCACCCGGGCCACCCCGCCGTCGGCCGGGATCAGGGTGGAGAGGATCTGCACGGTGGTGGTCTTGCCGGCGCCGTTCGGCCCGAGCAGGGCGAACACGCTGCCCGCCGGAATCTCCAGGTCGATGCCGTTCAGCACGGCCTTGTCGCCGTAGGACTTGGTCAGTCCGACTGCCGAGATCGCCGCCATCACGCCCTCCGGATCACGACGTCGCCGAGCTGGGTGCGGCCGCGGACCTCGACGGTCTCCCGAGCGTCGCCCGGACCCTGCGTCGCACCGAGGGCGTTGCGCACGGTGCCGACCTTGCTGTGCACGTCGAGCCAGGCGGCCGTGCCCTCCGCGATGCCGACCTCCAAGTCCCCCAGGGAGGTCTGCATGGTGATCTGGCCGCGCACCACCCGGCCGATCCGGATCGGGCCGTGCGCCGTCTTGGCGTCCACCCCCGCGTGGGCGGTGCCGACCTCGATCCGGCCGAAGGAGGAGCTGGCCTTGAGCGCCCCGTGGACCTCACGGACCTCCGTGTCGCCGTTGCTGTTCTTGACCGTCAGTGTGCCCCCGACCGTGCCGACCGCGACCCGGCCGAGCCCGGAGACCTCCGCGTCCCCGTCGACCGAGTCCACCCGGACCTCCCCGTGGTCGGTCTTGAGCCGCGCGCTCGCGGCCTGCTCGACCTGGATCCGGCCGAGCGAGGTCTTCAGCCGGCAGTCGCCGAGCGGGCCCTCGGCGACGAAGGTGGCCATCGGGGCGTCGGCGTTGACCTCCGAGCCCGCCGGCAGCTCGATCAGGATGTCGATCGAGCCGATCCGGCCGAACGGCGAGCGCTTCTTCGGGCCCTTGAGGGTGAACCGGCCGCCGGCGTAGTCGACCTGGGTCTGCTGGGCGGCCTTGACGTCCGCCTCCTCGGCGGGGTTGGCGGGCTTGACCTCGACCACGGTGTCGGTGCGCTTGCTCGCGCTGATCCGCACCGAGCCGATCTCGAATTCGAGGGTGGCGGAGATCGGTCCGTCGGTCTCGTACGTAGGCATGGCTGTCCCGTCCTCTTGACTCTGATGGGTGTTCCCGCTGGTCGGAGCGGGGGTGACGTCGTTGCGGATGGAGCGCGGATGGAGCGGATGGAGCGGGTCTGGCAGGCGGAGCGGATGGAGCGGGCGGAAGCGTCAGTGGACCCAGCCGGTGAAGCCCTGGCCGCCGCGGCGCGGGCGGACCGTCGGCTGGGGGGCCGGTGTGGCGGCCGGGCGGGCGGCCGGCTCGCCGGCCTCCAGCGCGCCGGCGACGGCCCGGACCAGCCAGGCGTTGAGGGAGAGGCCCTCCTGCCCGGCGGCCTCCTCCGCCCGGGCCTTGAGGTGGGCGGGCAGGCGCAGGTTGATCCGGGCGGTGCCCGTCTCGTCCGACTCCGGCGCCACTGGCGGCGCCACTGGCACCACCGATGCCGCCATCGGCGCCATCGGTGGCACCACGGGCGGCACATCACCGTGGAAGGCGTCGGTGCCGGGCGGTACGGTGACCACGAACTCGGGATCGAGCCCGCGCAGCCGCACGTCCACCGAGCCGGGGGCGAGCTCGCGGGTCACTTCGCCCATCGCGGCCGAGAGCGCGTTGAGCAGGGTGAGCCGCACGGCCGAATCCAGCGGCAGCGTCAGCCGCTCGGCCAGCGCGCGGGCTTCGTCCCCGCCCGTGCCCGCGGCCACCGCGAGCTCGTTCCGAAGGTTTTCGACGTACGGCGTGAGGTCCATGGCTTCAGCATGGCACAGCAGTGGTGCCATGTCGAGCCATTAATGGCGCCACTTTGGCACCATGTCCGAATGGGGACAGAAAACCGCCCCGCCGGCAGCTGCCAGCGGGGCGGTTCACGGGGCACTTCACAGGGCGTCCACCAGGGCGGACGCCGGGAATCAGGCCTTCCAGCCCGCCAGGTACGCGTCGATCTCGCCCGCCAGCCGCGCCTTGCCCGCCACGTCCAGGAAGGACGCCTCGACCGCGTTGCGCGCCAGCGCCGCCACCCCGGACTCGTCCAGGCCCAGCAGCCGCGCCGCGACGGCGTACTCGGTGTTGAGGTCGGTGCCGAACATCGGCGGGTCGTCGCTGTTGATGGTGACCAGCAGCCCGGCGTCCACCATCCGCTTGATCGGGTGCTCCTCGATCCGCTCCACCGCCCGGGTGGCGATGTTGGAGGTCGGGCAGACCTCCAGCGGGATCCGGTGCTCACCCAGGTAATCCAGCAGCGCCGGGTCCTTCACCGACTGCGTGCCGTGCCCGATGCGCTCGGCGCCGAGCACCCGGATCGCGTCCCAGACCGTCTCCGGCCCGGTGGTCTCGCCCGCGTGTGGGACGCTGCGCAGGCCGGCCGCCCGCGCCCGGTCGAAGTAGGGCTTGAACTGCGGGCGCGGCACGCCGATCTCCGGGCCGCCGAGGCCGAAGCTGACCAGGCCCTCGGGGGCCAGGTCGACGGCGAGCCGGGCGGTCTCCTCGGCGGCCTCCAGGCCGGCCTCGCCGGGGATGTCGAAGCACCAGCGCAGCACGACCCCGAGCTCCTTCTCGGCGCGCAGCCGGGCGTCCTCGATCGCCTCCATGAAGGCGACGTCCGGGATGCCCCGCTTGACCGAGGAGTACGGGGTGATGGTCAGTTCGGCGTACCGGATGTTCTGGCGCGCCATGTCCTCGGCCACGCCGTAGGTGAGCGCGCGGACGTCCTCGGCGTCGCGGATCAGGTCCACGACGCTCAGGTAGACGTCGATGAAGTGCGCGAAGTCGGTGAAGGTGAAGTACTCGGCGAGCGCCGCCGGGTCGACCGGCACCTTCGAGCGGCCGCGGTGGCGGGCCGCCAGCTCGGCGACGACGCGCGGCGAGGCCGAGCCCACGTGGTGGACGTGCAGCTCCGCCTTGGGCATCCCGGCGATGAACGCCTCGATGCCGCCCTGGCCACTGGGGTTTCCGATCCGACTTCCGTCCGGCTGGACCACGGTGGTTCCCTACTTCCTCTACGCGCGTACCGACAGGTGCTGGCAAGGATAGGCCGCCCCGGGGTCAGCCTCCGAGGGCGGTCGCGACGGTGTGGATGAGCAGCCCGGCCATGGCGCCGACCACGGTGCCGTTGATCCGGATGAACTGCAGGTCGCGGCCCACGTTGGCCTCGATCTTGCGGGAGGCGTCGTCGGCGTCCCAGCCCGCCACCGTCTCGGAGATCAGCGAGGTGATCTCGGCGCGGTAGGTGTCGACCAGGTACTGGGCGGCGTCCTGCAGCCAGCCGTCCACCTTGGCCTGGAGCTTGGCGTCGGTGGCCAGGCGCGCGCCGAAGCTGCTCACGCCCTCGCGGATGCGCCGGCGCAGTTCGCTGTCCTCGTCCTCGGCCGCGTTCACCACCAGGGTGCGGACGGCCGCCCAGGTGGAGGCGATCAGGTCCTGCACCTCGGGCCGGGCCAGCAGTTCCACCTTGGCCCGCTCCACCCGGGCGATGGTCTCCGGGTCGGTCTGCAGTTCGGTCGCGAAGTCGGCGAGGAAGTTGTCGATGGCGCCGCGGGCCGGGTGGTCCGGGTCGTCCCGGATGTCGGTGACGAACCGCATCAGCTCCTTGTAGACCCGCTCGCCGACCTGGTTGTCGAGGAACTTGGGCGTCCAGCCCGGGGTCTTCTGGGTGACCCGCTGGACCACCTCCTCGTGGTTGGCCGTCAGCCAGCCGTGCGCCCTGACGGCCACCAGGTCGACCACGCCGTGGTGCCCGCCGTCCGCGACCACCTTGCCCAGCATCCGGCCCATCGGCTCGGCCACCGAGGTGGCCGCCGCCCGCCTGGTCACCGCCTCGGCGACGACCGCCTGCACGTCGTCGTCCCGGAGCACCGCGAGCACCCCGCGCAGCGCCGCCGAGGCCTCCTTGGTGACCCGCTCGGCGCTGCCCGGCGCGGCCAGCCACTCCCCCAGCCGCCGGGCGATGCCCAGCGACGCGAGGCGGCCGCGCACCACGTGACCGGAGAGGAAGTTGTCGCCGACGAAGTCGCCGAGCGAGCGCCCGAAGGCGTCCTTCTTGGTCGGGATGATCGCGGTGTGCGGGATCGGCAGGCCCAACGGGCGGCGGAACAGCGCCGTCACGGCGAACCAGTCGGCCAGCGCGCCGACCATGCCCGCCTCGGCGGCCGCCGCCACGTACCCGGCCCAGGAGCCGGCGCCGGCCGCCTTGGCCCAGGTGGCGAGGGCGAAGACCAGGCTCGCGAAGGCCAGCAGGCCGGTCGCGATGGTCTTCATCCGGCGGACGCCATGTCTCTTCTGCTCGTCGGCGGCGGTGAACCGGACCCCGGGGCCCGTACCGCTGAAGGCTTCGTCACTCACCCCGCCAGTCTGCCCGCTGCCCGGCGCGGGTGAGAGCGCGCCCCGCGATCACGCGCCTGGTTGCGCGCCCGGGCACGCCTCGCGCACAGCCAGGCGCACGCCCTGTACCCACTCGCTCACGCCGCGTGCGGTACGCCGTGCCCGCCGACGCGGCGAGCCGCACGCCCGCCAGAGCCTGAACCCTCACCCCTCAGGCCCCGCCCAACATGGTCACGCCCCGCCCAGCACGATCCGCCGCACCCCCTCGACCGCCCACACCGCCGGATCCGTGCACCGCCGCCCGTCCAGCAGCACCCGCACCCCCGGCAGGTCCTCCGGCGCCAGCCCCCGGTACTCCGGGTGGTCCGCCTGGAGCACCGCCGCCACCACCGGCTCCCCCTCGTACGGGGGCAGCCCGAGCGCCGCCAGTTCCCCGCCCCCGTACAGCGGATCGCTGACGTACGGCCGCGCCCCCGCCGCCCGCACCGCCTCGACCAGCGGGAACACCCCCGAGTACGCCGTCTCCTTGACCCCGCCCCGGTACGCCGCCCCGAGCACCAGCACGCCCTGCCCGGCGATCCCGCCCGCCAGCGCGCCGTCCAGCACCCCGACCGCGTACCCGGGCATCTCCAGGTTGGCCTCCCGGGCGGCCCGCACGACCGTCGCACCCGGGTCGTTCCACAGGTACAGCCGCGGGTACACCGGGATGCAGTGCCCGCCGACCGCGATGCCGGGCCGGTGCAGGTGGCTGTACGGCTGCGAGTTGCACGCGTCGGCGATCTCCGCGAAGTCCACCCCGACCCGGTCGGCGTACCGGGCGAACTGGTTGGCGAGCGCGATGTTGACGTCCCGGTAGGTGGTCTCGGCGAGCTTGGCGAACTCCGCCGCCTCCACCGAGGCCAGCTCCCAGACGCCGTTGGGCCGGGGCAGGTCGGGGCGCGGGTCGAAGTCCAGCGCGGCCCGGTAGAACTCGGCGCCGCGCCGGGTCGAGGCGGCGTCCACGCCGCCGACCAGCTTGGGGTAGCGCCGCAGGTCGGCGAAGACCCGCCCGGTGCGGACCCGCTCCGGGCTGAACACCAGCGCGAAGTCCGCCCCGGCGGCCAGCCCGGAGCCGGCCGTCAGCCGGGGCGCCCAGCGGCCCCGGGTGACGCCGACCGGCAGGGTGGTCTCGTAGCTGACCAGGGTGCCCCGGCGCAGCCCGGCGGCGACGGCGTCGGTGGCCGCGTCGAGCAGGCCGAAGTCCGGGGTGCCGTCGGCGGCGGTGACCAGCGGGACGACCAGCACCACGGCCTCGGCGGCGGCGACGGCGGCCGTGGTGTCGGTGGTGGCCCGCAGCCGCCCTTCGACGACCACCCGCTTCAGCGCCTCGTCCAAACCCGCCTCCCGGGGGAACGGCGGCACGCCCTGGTTGACGCTGCGGACGACCCCGGGGGCGATGTCCGCCCCCGTCACCCGGTGCCCCTTCAACGCGAACTGCACGGCCAGCGGCAGGCCCAGCTTGCCCAGCCCGACCACGCAGACGTCCATCGCCCGACTCATCCCCGCACCCCGCTCATCCTCGCGTCCCGTTCATCCCCGTGTCCCCTCTCCTCCGGGGCGCCCAGCCTCCGGGATCCCCGGCCTCCGGGCCCCCGCTCACCCCCGGCCCCCGTTCACCGTGTTGGCGAGCCGGCGCCACACCGGGTAGCGCCGCAGCCCGCGCCGCAACTGGGCCGGCACGGCGCCGCGCCACACCTGCTGGGCCAGGTTGAGCGACGGAACCTCTACCGGCAGCCGCACCGGCTCCTCGCCCAGCAGGAACAGCTCGTCCGGCAGGCCCAGCCGGGCGTCCCGGAACGCCGGGTAGCCCGCGTAGTGCCGCCGCCCGTCGACGACCACCGGCGGGTCGCCGTGCGCGGCCTCGTACCGGATCAGGTCCCGCAGCGCCTCCGGCCGGACGGCGGCGGCGAGTTCGAGCCGCAGCCGCTCGGCGACGGGCAGCCGCTGGTAGACCGCGCGGGCGCCGAAGCGCTCGATCAGCCGGCCGACCTCGGCGCAGACCTGCTCCTGCACGGTGCCGTCGAGCAGCAGGAAGTCGTCCTGGAGCAGCCGCGGCACGTCCCACGCGAAACTGCGGGCCCGGATCGCGTCCAACTCCCCTCCGGGCGCGGCCAGATCGGCGGCGACCTGCTGCAACGCCGCGATCCCGCGCAGCCGGTCCAGCACCCCGGCCCGCTGGGTGACGTTGCCCAAGTCCTGGCGCAGCACCAGGAAGTAGCAGTCGTAGTCGGCGAGGACGGACACCCGGCCCGCCCGCAGGCAGGCCTCCAGGGTGAACGGCTGGTCCGAGAAGACCTTCAACTCCTCGTCGCGGCGCAGCCCGTGGCGCCGGACGAGGTCCATCCGGAACAGCTTGGTGTCGGACAGCGCCCAGGCCAGCGCCGAGTCGGTGAAGCCGACGGACTCGGCGTTGGCGTGGAAGATCCCCTGCGGCACCAGCCGCCCGTTCACCCCGACCTGCTTGGGCACCAGCACGTCCGAACCCCAGGCGTCGGCCGCCGTGACCAGCCGCTCCAGCGCCTCGGCGCCGAGCCAGTCGTCCGCGCCGAGGAACAGCACGTAGCGGCCGCGGGCCAGTGCCAGGCCCCGGTTGGTGGGGGCCGCCGGGCCGCCCGAGTTGGGCTGGTGCACCACCCGGAACAGCCCTGGGTGGCGGGCGGCGTAGTCGTCCAGGACGGCCTCGCCGCCGTCCGTGGAGCCGTCGTCGACGACCACCACCTCCAGCCGCCCGGGCGCCAGGGTCTGCCCGACCAGCGAGTCCAGGCAGGCGGTGAGGTAGGGCATGGTGTTGTAGACCGCGACCACCACGGTCACATCGGGTCCGGTCATCGAGAAGCGCTGCCCTCCGGTGTGCTGTTCGCCGAGCGATGCAACGTCAACTCGGCTGCCCGCCGGGGAGTCACGTGCCCTCCCCGGACGGGTGACAGCGACCGGACACACGTTCAGCGTTCGGGAGGGTCAGCCGATCGCCACCTCCGTGTACATCCGCGCGATCACGTCCTCGATCGCCGGCTCGCGCACCGACAGGTCCACCAGCGGATAGCGCGCGGCCACCGCCGCCACGATCGGCGCGGCGCTCTGCTGCGCCGGGAAGGCCAGCCACTGCCGGGGCCCCTCGACCTTCACCACCCGGGCGCCGGCCACCTCGATCGCGGGCCGGGCCTCGGCCAGGTCGACCACCAGGGTGCGCTCGCTGCGCCCGGTAGCGTGCAGGCCGTCCAGCCCGCCGTCGTAGACGACCCGGCCGTGGTCGATCACCATCACCCGGCCGCAGAGCTGCTCGATGTCGGTCAGGTCGTGCGTGGTGAGCAGCACGGTGGTGCCCCGGTCCCGGTTCACCTCGCGCAGGAACTCGCGCACCTTCCCCTTGCTGACCACGTCCAGGCCGATGGTCGGCTCGTCCAGGTAGAGCACCTGCGGGTCGTGCAGCAGCGCCGCCGCGAGGTCGCCGCGCATCCGCTGGCCGAGCGAGAGCTGGCGGACGGGGGTGTCCAGCAGCCCTTCCAGGTCGAGCAGTTCGACGCAGCGGGCGAGGTTCTCGCGATATCGGCGGTCGGGGATGCGGTAGATCCGGCGGGCGAGTTCGAAGGAGTCGCACAGCGGGAGGTCCCACCAGAGCGTGGTGCGCTGGCCGAAGACGACGCCGATCCGGCGGGCCAGCGCGACGCGTTCGCGGGCCGGGTCCACTCCGGCGACGCGCAGCCGCCCGCCGCTGGGCACGAGGATGCCGGTGAGCATCTTGATGGTGGTGGACTTGCCGGCGCCGTTGGGGCCGATGTAGCCGACGCACTCGCCGGCCTCGACGGTGAAGCTCAGCCCATCCACCGCGCGCACCTCGCGCTTGACCCGGCTGAAGCGGCCGGTGCGGGCCCGCACGGTGAAGGTGCGGCGGACGTCCTCGAGTTCGATCAGTGCCATGGGGGTTCCTTGCGTAGGAGGGGGGTTCAGCTACCGGTGCCCCGGTAGGTTCAGCTGCCGGTGCCGCGGTAGGCGCGCAGTCCGGCCCGCCAGGCGAGCCCGGCGGCGGCGACGCAGAGCGCGGCGGCGAGCGGGGAGGCGTACTGGAAGGCGGTGGGCAGGCCGAGCGGGTCGGGCCGGCCGAGGATGTGCAGGGCGGGCAGCCAGTTGACGAAGGCCAGCGGGACGCCGAAGACCACGCCGGCCACCAGTTCCTTGGCGAAGATGGTCGGCGGGTAGTGCAGCAGGGTCGCGCCGCCGTAGGTGAAGGAGTTCTGGATCTCCTTGGACTCGCCCCACCAGAACTGCACGGTCGCGCCGCCGACGTAGATCGCGCCGAAGATGACGCTGCCGCAGACCAGCAGGGCGGGCACCAGCAGCACGCGGTCCCAGGTCCAGTGCACGTCCAGGGTGGCCAGTGACCAGGCGAGCACGGCCAGGGCCTGGATCGGGCGGCCGAGCCGGCGCAGCGAGAAGCGTTCGGCGCACAGTTGGGCGAGCGCGGGCGCCGGCCGGATCAGCATGGTGTCCAGCGATCCGTTGACGATCCGCACGCCGAGGCCCTCGACCGAGCCGACCAGCAGGTTGGCCACGCCGAGGGCGAAGGTCGCGGTGCCGTAGAGGAACGCGATCTCCGGCAGGCGCCAGCCGCCCAGCTGGTCGGTGTGCCGGAACATCAGCACCAGGACGACGAAGTCCAGCGAGTGCGTGGCGAGGCTGGCCACCAGGTTCAGGGCGAAGGAGGCCCGGTAGGCCATCATCGAGCGCATCCACATCCGGGCGCACAGCCACCAGGAGCGGACCGCCCACGCGGTGCGGGGCACGATCGGCTCAGCCACCCTGCACCACCACCTTGCGGGTCGCCAGCCACTGGGCGCCCCGGCCCGCGGCGAGCAGGGCGACGGCCCAGGCGAGCTGGAAGCCGAGCGCGCCGAGCAGGCCGGCGCCGGTCGAGCGCTCCAGGAAGACGTCGGTCGGCACCTTCACCAGCGCCGCCCAGGGCAGCACCGCGGCGAGGTCGCCGAGCAGGCCGGGGAAGAGCACGATCGGCAGCAGCATCCCTGAGAAGAACATCGAGACCACCAGCATCACCGAGCGCACCCCGTCCGAGTCGTGCAGCCAGAAGCCGGTGATCGAGGCCAGGAAGCGCAGCCCGAAGCTGACCACCAGCGCGAGCAGCACCGAGAGCAGGAAGACCGCCCAGGTCAGCGGCTGCTCGGGCATCCGGGTGCGGAACACCAGGGCGCCGACGAGCAGCGGCACGGTGCCGCGGACCAGCAGTTGGAAGGCGGCCCGGCCGAGGTCGGTGGCCAGCCACCAGCCCTGGAAGTCGACCGGGCGGTAGAGGTCGACGGCGATGTCCCCGCTGCGGAAGCGGTCCTGGAGGTCGTCCTGGAAGCCGCCGCCCCACACCGCGACGGTGACCAGCAGGGCCTGGCTGACCCAGATGTAGGTGACGGCCTGGCTCTGGTCGTAGCCGCCGAGGCTGGGGCGGGCCTGCCAGAGGGCGAGGAAGGAGGAGGCCAGGATGATGCCGAAGACGGTGTTGGTGAAGGTGCCGGCCAGGGTGGCGGCCCGGTAGGTGGAGTAGCGGCGGAAGGCGCCGCGGGCGACGGCCGCGTAGAGCCCGAGGACGGGCAGGGGTCCGGTGGGATCAGGAGGGCGTGCGGTCCGCGTCTCCGCGGGTGCGAGATTCAGCATATTGTCTCCTTGTCGACAAATACGGGCAGACGGATGCCCGCCGACGTCCGCGCACACCCCAGCGGCTCCGACCGGCCGAACCCGGGGGTACCGGGCCGAACGCGCGGAGCTGACGGAACTGGGTGCGCTGTGCGGGTGCGCTATGCGAGTGCGCCATGCGAGGCGCTACCTGGTTTGCACCTTTCACCGTAGCGCCGAGGACCAGCCGCCGCACCCGATTTCCCCGAGCACGCCAACCCCCCGACCACCCCCTGATCGGCCATCAAATAGCACATAATCGCGGCATGACCTTGAGCACCCGACGCCAGGCCAAACGAGCCGCCCGCCGCGCGGCCCGCCGAGCCCTCCCCCGCTGGCGCCGGCTCCTGCCCACCTGGCGCATCACGCTCGGCGCCCTCACCGCCGCGCTCCTGCTCACCGCCGGCGCCTTCGCCGTGCTCTACGTCATCGTCCCGGTGCCCGACCCCAACGCCCACGCCGTCGCCCAGAACAACATCTACCTCTACGCCGACGACACCACCGAGATCGCCCGCACCGGCGCCGTCAACCGCACCGACGTCACCATCGACCAGATCCCCCCGCAAACCCAGCACGCCGTCGTCTCCGCCGAGGACCGCACCTTCTACCGCAACCGCGGCATCGACCTCAAAGGCATGCTCCGGGCCGGCTGGAACACCCTCACCGGCAAGGGCACCCAAGGCGGCTCCACCATCACCCAGCAGTACGTCAAGAACTACTACCTGACGCAGGACAAGACCATCGAACGCAAGGGCCGCGAACTCTTCATCGCCCTCAAGGTCGACCAGCAACGCGACAAGCCCGAGATCCTCGCCGGCTACCTCAACAGCAGCTACTTCGGCCGCGGCGCCTACGGCATCCAGAGCGCCGCCCACGCCTACTACGGCGTCGACGTCTCCGCCCTCACCCTCGCCCAGGGCGCCTACCTCGCCTCCCTCCTCCAGGCCCCCAGCAGCTACGACGTCAAGACCGCCACCCCCGCCAACCGCGAGAAGGCCATCGCCCGCTGGCACTACACCCTCGACGGCATGGTCCAACTCGGCTTCCTCACCGACGCCGAACGCACCGCCACCACCTTCCCCGAACCGATCGACCCCCAGCCCGCCACCGGCCTCTCCGGCCAGGCCGGCTACCTCGTCGGCGTCGCCGACGACTACCTCGTCTCCGCCGGCATCATCGACACCGCCACCCTCAAGGCCGGCGGCTGGCGCATCACCACCACCTTCGACAAGCCCAAGCAGGACGCCTTCCACAAGGCCGTCCAGGACGAACTCACCGACGAACTCGACCCCCAGCGCCGCCCCGCCACCGACACCGACGTCCGGGTCGCCGGCGCCTCCGTCGAAGCCGCCACCGGCCGCGTCGTCGCCGTCTACGGCGGCCCCGACTACGCCAAACAGCCCTACAACGACGCCCTGCGCCAGGACAACCAGATCGGCTCCACCTTCAAACCCGTCGACCTCGCCGCCGGCCTCATCGCCCAACACACCCTCGACGGCCGGCCGATCACCCCCGACACCCGCTACGACGGCACCAGCGAACGCCCCGTCACCGGCGGCCCCACCCCCTACGCGCCGCCCAACGAGGACGACGTCGACTACGGCAACATCACCCTGCGCTACGCCATGGTGAAGTCCGTCAACTCCGTGTACGCGCAGGAGGGCGTCGACGCCGGCCTCGCCCGCGTCCGCGACACCGCCGTCAAACTCGGCATCCCCGACAGCGTCCGCGGCATGGACCCGGCCAACACCTCGATGACCCTCGGCACCGCCACCCCCAGCGCCCTCGACCTGGCCGGCGCCTACGCCACCCTCGCCAACCACGGCCAGGCGAACGCCCCCTGGTCCGTCCTCAAACTCGCACGCGTCCACACCGGCGGCGCCGTCGACGCCCCCAAGATGCCCGACCACACCCCCGTCGACGCCATCGACCGGCCCTACGCCGACACCGTCACCGACGTCCTGCGCGACGTCATCGGCCCCCGCGGCACCGGCGCCGCCGCCCTCGACCTCGGCCGCCCCGCCGCCGGCAAGACCGGCACCACCGACTCCAACCTCTCCGCCTGGTTCGCCGGCTACACCCCCGAACTCGCCACCACCGTCGGCCTGTTCCGCGAGAACCCCAAGACCCACGCCAAGGAACCACTAGCCGGCACCGCCGGACTCGCCCGGATCAACGGCGGCACCTTCCCCACCCGGATCTGGACCGCCTACATGAGCGCCGCCCTCGACGGCACCACCACCCAGCAGTTCGACCTCCAGACCGGCCGCGACACCCCCGCCCCCGACTTCAGCCCCAGCAGCAGCGCCACCACCACCCCCAGCCCCACCGCCACCACCCCCACCACCGGCGGCGGCAGCAGCGAGGAACCCCCCAGCAGCACCCCCGTGCCCGACACCCCCACCCACGCCCCCAGCGCGCCCGCCCCGCAGCCCACCACCACCCAGGAACAGCCCAGCCCGCAGGCACCCCAGCCCACCACCACCCAGGAGCAGTCCAGCCCCACCCCCCGACCCACCCAGACCCGGCCCACCCACCCGACCACGCCACCCAGCACCACCGGCGCCGCCACCAACCCGGCGACGAGCGCGACACCACCGGCCCAGCGAGCCACCCCACCGGCCCAGTGAGCCACTTCACCGGCCGCTGAACGACGCCATCGGCCGGTGAACCACCCGCCGAGCGGTGAACCACCCCGCCGGCCGGTGACCTACCCCGCCGCCAACTCCCGCTCCAACGGCGACCGGAACCGCGGCGTCACCCGCACCTCCCCCAGCCAGCCCGCCAAACGCGCCGCCTCCGCCGCGATCGCCGCCCCGGCCTCCGCCCCCACATCACCGAACAACCGCCACACCACCTCGCCGTCCGGCCGCTGCGCCCAGCCGCCCACCACCCGGCCGCACCACCACACCGTCGGCCCGGCGTTCCCCGCCCGGTCGAACAGCGCCGGCACGTCCTCCGGCCGCAGGTACCAGTCCCGCCCCCGCCAGCCCATCACCGTCGGATCCAGCGCCGGCAGGAGCGCCGCCCACGGCTCCGGCTCCGCCACCGGCCCGGCGTCCCCCGGCAGCACCAGCGCCGCCGCCCCGCCCGCCAGCTCCACGTCCTCGGCGCCCACGTCCGCCAGCGCCCGGCGGGTGTCCCCCAGCGTCCAGCCCGTCCACCACTTCACGTCCTCGACGGTCGCCGGGCCGTACCCGGCCAGCCAGCGCCGCACCACCTCCGCCTTCGCCTCCCGCACCGGCGCCTCCGGCCACTGCGGCACCGGCGCCCACGGATAGACGTTGCTCAGCCACGACCCGCGCGGACGGCCCCGCCGCACGTGCCCGTCCGCGGCCAGCACCCGCAGCAGCCGACTGCCCACGCTCTGCCGGCTCTCGTACGGCTTGCCCGCCGACATCAGCATCGTCTCGCGCAACTCCGGTACGTCGTCCCCGAGTTCCTTCGTCGTCGCCTCGCCGCGCCGAGCCACGGCGGCCAGCACCGCGCGCTCCGCCCCGGCCAGCCGCGCCTCGTCCCAGCCGTCCGCGTGGTCCCGCAGGTGCTTGAGCAGCGTCGCCCGCTCCCTCGCCGCGATCGCCCGCGCCGTCGACGAACTCACGTGCGGCGCGAAGCCCTCCGTCACCGCGAACAGCGTCCGCCGCATCGACAGCAGCTTCACCAGCGTGACGTCCTCGTACAGCGCCCGGTCCACCTCCGCCGCCGACGGCTCGGCCAGCCGCGCGCACGCCGACAGGTACACCGTCGCCGGGTCCGACGCGTGCAGCCCCACCAGCGCGTCCGCCACCTGCTCCACCCGCGCCACCCGCACCGACGGCGCCAGCAACTGCCGCCGCCCCACCCGGGCCCGCCGCTCACCCTCGCCGATCACCGGCACACGCCTCGTCATGCCGGGACCCTAGCGCCCACCACCGACAGGCCCGGCCCCTAGCGCGCCCACCACCGACAGGGCCGGACGCAAGGAGCCGGCCGGGGCACCGCCCCGACCGGCTCACGCCACGCCCGTGCTCAGAGGTTCAGAGGTAGAGCCCGGTCGAGCCCTCCGTGTCGCCGAAGCGGGTCGCCGCCACCGCGTGCAGGTCACGCTCGCGCAGCAGCACGTAGGTGGCGCCGCGGACCTCGACCTCCAGCTTGTCCTCCGGGTCGTACAGGACGCGGTCGCCCGGCTCCACCGAGCGGACGCTCTGGCCCACCGCGACGGCCTCCGCCCAGGTGCAGCGCTTGGACAGCTCCGCGGTCGCGGGGATCAGGATGCCGCCGGTCGAGCGGCGCTCACCCTCACTGCCCTCGATCCGCACCAGCACGCGGTCGTGCAGCATCCGGATCGGCAGCTTCTCGCCCAGCCGGTCGTGCCGCGCCGCCTCGTACTCGGGTGCGGCGGAGGAGGCCTGCGGGGTCGGTTCGTCGTTCGTACTCACGATCCCGAAGGTACCGCCCCCGGGCGCGCGGCGTGACGCTGGCCCGGCATGCGGGAAGCCGCGGCACCCGCGGGGCCGGGCACACCCCCAGGTCAGGGCACACCCTGGGCCCGGACACACCTCCCAGGCCCGGGCACACCTTCCGGCCCGGGCACACCGAAGGCCGGACGCCTCCCGCGCCCGGCCCTCACCCCGCGCCCGTTCAGCCCTTGCGGCGCTTCCGGGCGGAAGCCACCAGCAGCAGCACGCCCACGCCGACCAGCGCGGCCGGAACGATCCGCTCCGTACGCGGCTGCCCCTTCTCGTCCACGAACTGCGCCCGCACCTTCTCCACCACGCCGTTGGCGGCCACGTACGCCCGGCCGGCCTTCTCCTCGACGGCGGCCACGGCCTTCGCCTTCACCTGGGCGCTGATCGTGCTCGGGTGGACGCGCACGGCCAGCTCGTCCAGGGTGGCCGCCAGCTGGGTGCGGGTCCGGGAGATGTCCGCCTCGATCTGGGCGGTCGTCCGCGCCGACTTGTCCTTCGTGCTCGCCTCGCCCACTCGGGCCACCCCATTCACTTGCTGATGTTGTCCTGTGCGACTGACCCAGTCTGTCAGTTGCCGAGCACGGCCGCGCGACCCCACCCACCATCGGAGGTAAGTTTGCCGTGCTATGACCGCCCGCCCCAGCAACAGGAGATTTACCCGTGAGTGAGCGTCTCCAGCCCGGCGACACCGCGCCCGCCTTCAGCCTGTCCGACGCCGACGGCAACCAGGTGTCCCTCGCCGACCACCTGGGCCGCAAGGTCATCGTCTACTTCTACCCGGCCGCGCTCACCCCCGGCTGCACCAAGCAGGCCTGCGACTTCACCGACAACCTGGAGGTCCTCGCCGGCGCCGGCTACGACGTCATCGGCGTCTCCCCGGACAAGCCGGAGAAGCTCGGCAAGTTCCGCGAGGCCGAGAACCTCAAGGTCACCCTGGTGTCCGACCCGGACCACCAGGTGCTGGAGGCCTACGGCGCCTACGGCGAGAAGCAGAACTACGGCCGCACCTACGTCGGCGTGATCCGCTCCACCGTGATCGTGGACGAGCAGGGCAAGGTCGAGCGCGCGCTGTACAACGTGAAGGCCACCGGGCACGTCGCCAAGCTGCTGCGCGACCTCAAGGTCGAGACGGCCTGACGCTCGAAGGCCTGGCGCTCCGGCGCTCGGCACCTCGCTCGCCCGGCACCTCGCTGAACGAAGCGGTGGCGGCACACCCCCCGACCGGGTGCACCGCCACCGCCGTCTCTCACCTCAGGGCGCCGTCAGCAGGCCCCGAGGTCGCTCCAGACGCCCCACGAGCCGCTGGACGCGGGGTCGTCGCCCTTGGTCCACCACTTGTTCTGGTAGTAGTGGCCCTTCCACGACACCTTGGTGGTGGCCGCGTAGGTGGTGCCCGCGTCCCAGCTCGGGGCGGCCGCGCAGGCCCCCGTCGTCGGGGTGGCGGTCGCGGTGGCCGTCGCGGTCGGCGAGGCCGTCGCCGTCGGGGAGGCAGTCGCCGTCGGCGAAGCAGTAGCGGTCGCGGTCGGCGTCGGGGTCGGGGTCGGCGTCGGGGTCGGCGTGCCGCCGTCCACCGTGCCCCGGGTCAGGTCGCCCTTGAGCCCGTACAGCGTGCCGTTCACGTTGACCGTCCAGTTCGACGGGGTCGAGACCGGCAGGTAGTAGACGAAGTCCAGGTCCACCGAGGCGCCCGGCGCCAGCGACTGCCAGCCCGGCAGCTTGACCGACACCCGGTTGTAGGTGCCCTTCAGGCCGCCCACGTTGCCCGGACCGGGGTTGTCCTGCCGGATGACCTGGAGGCCGAAGCCGGACTGGTCCTTGGCGTTGCCCGGAGCCGAGTTGCTGTAGTCGAACTGGAACTCGGTGCCGCCCGGCAGGGTCGTCGTCGAGTTGTTGACGATGTGGATCTTCGGGTTGATCGGGTAGTTCGAGTCACCCAGCGCGAAGTTGGTGAACGACACGTCGATCGGCAGGGTCTGCTGCGGCAGCGGGACCGTCGAACGGGTCGCGCCGTACGGCGTGGCCGCCTTGAACTTGTCGTACATCAGCGAGGTCAGCGTCGAACCCGGCACGTACTCGCCCTTGCCGCCGTTGGCGCCCGCGTCCCACTTGTAGTCGCCCGCGAGCTCCCAGATCATCGCGCCGCCGGCGCCCTGGTTGACGATGTAGTCCGCCTTGGCACCCACCGACTGCTCGTCCTCGGTGGAGAGGAACACCTTCTTGGCGTCGTTCCACAGCCACGGCGCCACCAGGCTGCTGCTGTAGTTGCGGGCGTAGGTGCCCTGCAGCGCGGTGTCCTTCACGCCGTACTTGGCCAGGTAGTCGGGCAGGATGCCCTTCTCCAGGTTCTTCGCGTGCCACATCGGGTTCGACCCGGCCGGGGACTCCTTGCCCGCGTCGTCCTTGTCGTTCCAGATGTTGTCGATGCCGACCGCGCCGTCACCGCAGGAGGTCAGGCCGGAGCCGACCGGGCAGGTGGTCGCCGCCGCGGTGCCCCAGAGGCCGTTGGTACCGCCCGTGACGTTCTTGAAACCCCGGGTGTAGTACGGCAGGCCGACGTTGATCCGGCCGCCCGGCATCGCACCGCGGAAGTAGTGGTACGACCAGTCGGCGTTCAGGTAGCCGATGCCGCCGTACTGGCCGGTGCCGTACACGTTGGCCGCCGCCAGCTCGCCGTCCTTGCCGTCGTCGAACAGCGAGGCGTTCGGGCCGACGTACTTGTTCCAGGCGCCGTGCAGGTCGTACGACATGATGTTGACGTAGTCCAGGTACTGCGCCACCTGGAAGGTCTCCATGCCGCGCAGCAGGTAGCCGGACGACGGGGCCGCGACCGACAGCAGGTAGTGCCTGCCGTCGGCGGCGCCGGCCCGGTCCAGGTTCTCGCGCAGCGTCTTCATCAGCGCCGCGTAGCCCTTCGCCAGCGAGCCGCGCTTGGAGTTGGCGAGCTGCCAGTCCAGCGGGTTGCCGGCGTCCTTCATCGAGGTCGGGTACTCGTAGTCGACGTCGACGCCGTTGAAACCGTACTTGCGGATGAAGTCGACGGACGAGGCGGCGAAGGTGTCGATGCCGGCCTGGTTGACGCTGCCGTCCGGGTTGACGGTCATCGAGTAGAAGCCGCCGGAGTTGACGCGCTTGCCGTCGTCCCCGAAGTAGCCGCCGGTCTCGGTCCAACCGCCCACCGAGATCAGGGTCTTGACGTTCGGGTACTGCTTCTTGAACTTCGTCAGCAGATTGAAGTGGCCCTTGTAGGGCAGCGTCGGGTCCAACTCGGCGCCGGGCACGCCCGGGAAGGAGATCCCGGTGGCCTCGTTGGTCGGGCCGTCGGTGCCGACGGAGAGCTTGTTGTCACCGCCGACGTGGCCGAACGCGTAGTTGAGGTGGGTGACCTTGTCCCAGGGGATGTCGTTCACCAGGTAGGGCTGGTCGCCGTTCTTGCCGGTGCGCCAGCCGGTGAAGTAGCCGATGATGCGGCGCTGGTGGTCCGCGCCCATCTTCTCGCGGCCGCCGGTGTCGTAGACCGAGCAGTACGGGACGTCCACGCCGGGCGTCTGGTACAGGCCGTCGGGGCGACAGGCCCCGTTGTCGACGGTCGCGGACGCCTGCGAGGGCACCGCGCCCAGCGTCGACAGCAGCAGACCGGCCAGACCGGCCGCCGCCAGCGAGATCGCGCCCGCCCGGGCAGCCGGGCTCTTGCGGCGGAGTGCGGCGGTGGGACGCCGCTCCGCCGTGTTTCGGATCAACACTCGGTCCTCCGGGAGAGAGTGTCGGCGCGTGCCTGTGGGGGAGCACGCACGTGGGGGATTGCAATTGGCGCCGAAGCTATGTGGTCTGAACCACATAGGTCAATAGGTCTGTACCAATTGGTAATCAAACCCCCAACCCCGCCGGTCACCCCACCGACGACAACAAGTCACCCCCTGGCCGAAACCCCGTCACCCGTAACCAAACCCCCCACCGATCGTTCGCACACCGGGGGACGGGCGAACCACTGCCCGAAGGGGAACAACCATGCCGGTCAAGTACACCCGCGAACTGCTCGCGTCGCTCGCGGCCGAGTCCAGCAACGTCAACGACATGATGCGAAAGCTCGGCGTGCCGATGGCGGGCGGCACGCACAGCTACCTGAGCCGGCGACTCCGGCACTACGGCATCGACACCTCGCACTTCAACCACAGCAGGCCCGACTACGGGCGGCGCCGGTACCCGCGGGACGTGATGGCCGAGGCGGCGGCGCACAGCGACAGCATCAACGGCATGATGGCCTACCTGGGCGTCACGCCGTACGACAGCCTCTACTCGTACCTGAAGAAGCGCCTGGTCGAGTTCGACATCGACACCGCGCACTTCACGTTCAGGGGTGACGGCCGCAACAGGGCCGCAGCCATTCCCAAGGAGGTGCTGGCGCAGGCCGTGGCCACGCATCGAAGCATCCGCGGCGTGATCCTTGCCGTCGGGATGACCGACTGCGGCAACTCGCGCACGCTGGTGCGGGAGGCCATCGACCACCACCAGCTCGACACCGGCCACTTCACCGGGCGGGCACACA
The DNA here is from genome assembly GCF_042732075.1 of Kitasatospora sp. NPDC059812. NCBI lineage: Bacteria > Bacillati > Actinomycetota > Actinomycetes > Kitasatosporales > Streptomycetaceae > Kitasatospora > Kitasatospora sp. NPDC059812. The sequence continues at coordinate 26,808 of NZ_JBHWIO010000002.1, read as the reverse complement.
ACAAGGGCCGGAAGACCGGGCCCCGGCGCACGGCCGAGGAGCTACTGGTACGACGCCCGCCAGGAAGCCACCGCGTTCCGGGCGACCGGCTCCGCGCCATGCTCGTACACATCGGGCACCCGGACGTGTGTGAGCTGTGCGGCACGCCTCCGACCTGGCTCGGGCAGCCGATGACCCTGGAGGTCGACCACGTCAACGGCGACTGGCTCGACAACCGACGCGACAACCTCCGCCTGCTCTGCCCCAACTGCCACTCCATCACGCCGACCTACTGCGGCCGAAACAGGAATCGCGACGACGCGGAGAGGGATGCCGCCTGACACGGCAGCCGGCAGGGAAAGGTGGCCGCATCGGAAGCCGTCACCCGGTACGCTTGGCGTGACGTGCGCCCGTACTCCAGCTGGCTAGAGAGGTGCGGTTTAGGTCCGCAGTGTCGTGGGTTCGAGTCCCACCGGGCGTACCGAGCGAAATGGCCCTCTGTCCTTCGATTCGAAGGACAGAGGGCCATCGCCGTTCCTGCGACCCGTCAGCCCAGGAGGTCCTTGACGACCGGGGCGAGGCCGCGGAAGGCCTGGCCGCGGTGGCTGATGGCGTTCTTCTCGGCGGGGGTGAGTTCGGCGCAGGTGCGGGTCTCGCCGAGGGGCTGGAGGATCGGGTCGTAGCCGAAGCCGCCGTCGCCGGAGGGGGCGGTGCGCAGGGTGCCGAGGAGGCGGCCCTCGACGACGCGCTCGGCGCCGTCGGGGAGGGCGAGGGCGGCGGCGCAGAAGAAGTGGGCGCCGCGGTGCGGGTCGGAGATGTCGGAGAGCTGGGCGAGCAGCAGGTCGAGGTTGGCGCGGTCGTCGCCGTGCTTGCCGGCCCAGCGGGCGGAGAAGATGCCGGGGGCGCCGTTCAGGACGTCGACGCAGAGGCCGGAGTCGTCGGCGACGGCGGGCAGGCCGGTGGCGCGGGCGAGGGCGTGGGCCTTGAGGAGCGCGTTCTCGGCGAAGGTGACGCCGGTCTCCGGGACGTCCGGGATCTCGGGGTAGGCGTCGGCGCCGACGAGTTCGACGTCCAGGCCGGCCTCGCCGAGGATGGCGCGGAGTTCGGCGACCTTGTGCTGGTTACGGGTGGCGAGGATCAATCGGGTGGACATATCGCCCACCCTATCGGCAGCCGTTCCGGCGTCAGCCGGTGCAGACCGAGGTGAGGTTGCCGGCCGCGTCGCCGAGCGGCTTGAGGTCGGGGACCTCCTTCTTGTCGACGGCCTGCTGGACCTTGTCGGCCTGCTTCTGCAGGTCGGCGACGGCCTTGGCGACGTCGGTGTTCTTGGAGTTCTTGCCGACCTGGTTGAGGTCGGTCCTGAGCTTCTCCAGCGCCTTCGCGGCGGCCGCCGAGTCGTTGCTCGCGTTGCCGTAGGCGCTGGTGACGTCGGCGAGGTCGCCGGTGATCCTGACCGCCGTGTTGCCGCAGTCGATCGCCTTCTGGGCTGCGGAGCAACTGACCATGCTGAGCGGGAGGATGGCGATCAGGCCGGCCACGGCGAGGGCGGCGGGGCGGGCGATGCTGGACGGCATCCGGTCCTCCTGTGGGGCGCGCGGGTTCCGTGGGACGGGACGCGCGCCGGGGGGTGCGCGGTTCCCGCAGCAGGGGTGCTGCGGGAACCGTACGGGCTTCGGGCCCGGCGTGTACAGCGGCCCGTACGGCGGCGGGTACATCCGGGTCCACGGCGCCGTGGGCCGAACCGGTTCAGGCCTCCAGGGCCTTGCGCTGGATCTCGTCGAGCTCGGCGCAGCCCAGGGTGCCGAGGTCGAGCAGGCGGTCGAGCAGGGCGCGGTCGAAGGGGGCGCCCTCGGCGGTGCCCTGGACCTCGACGAAGCGGCCGTCGGCGGTGCAGACGATGTTCATGTCGGTCTCGGCGCGGACGTCCTCCTCGTACTGGAGGTCGAGCATCGGGACGCCGTCGATGATGCCGACGCTGACGGCGCTGACGCCGCCGGTGATGGGCTGGCCCTTGGCGCGCAGGAGCTTGCGGTCGCGGGCCCAGGCGACGGCGTCGGCGAGGGCGACGTAGGCGCCGGTGATGGCGGCGGTGCGGGTGCCGCCGTCGGCCTGGAGGACGTCGCAGTCGAGGACGATGGTGTTCTCGGCGAGGGCGCGGTGGTCGACGACGGCGCGCAGCGAGCGGCCGATGAGCCGGCTGATCTCGTGGGTGCGGCCGCCGATGCGGCCCTTGACGGCCTCGCGGTCGCCGCGGGTGTTGGTGGCGCGCGGGAGCATGGAGTACTCGGCGGTGACCCAGCCTTCGCCGCTGCCCTTGCGCCAGCGGGGGACGCCCTCGGTGACGCTGGCGGTGCACAGCACCTTGGTGTCGCCGTAGGAGATGAGGACGGATCCTTCGGCGTGCTTGCTCCAGCCCCGTTCGATGGTGATGGGGCGGAGCTGGTCGGGGGTGCGGCCGTCGATGCGTGACATAGGCACTGAGCGTAGTCGCTCGGAGCGGGTGTTCCTGGTGCGCCTCGGCCCGCCGTTCCCGGGGGGGGCGGCGGGCCGGGGGTGGGGTGAGCCCGGTGGCTCAGCTCACATCATGTCCTCGATGTCAGCGGCGATCGGGTCGGCGTCGGTGCCGATGACGACCTGGATGGCGGTGCCCATCTTGACGACGCCGTGGGCGCCGGCGGCCTTGAGGGCGGCCTCGTTGACCAGGGAGGCGTCCTTGACCTCGGTGCGAAGGCGGGTGATGCAGCCCTCGACCTCTTCGATGTTGTCGATGCCGCCCAGACCGGCGACGATCTTCTCAGCCTTGCTGGCCATCTGATTTCTCCCTCTGTCTCGGCCCGCCGGCCGCTCTGCCGGGTGCCGTCCTGCGCTGTGCTGGGGTGTCCGCCGACCGGTGGCCGGCGTGGTCGGTACCGGTGCTGACGCGGGTTCAGCCGCGGTCGCGCCGCCGGGCAGCGCGACCAGCATCACCTGCTCCGGTCCGATCTGCCACGTTAGTCCACTTTTGGCCCATTCCGGCGCGCATGGTCCCGGCCGCCACCAGAGGATGACGAGCAGCGGGCTCGCGCCCGGCGTGCGGCCTGCGTCCCAAAGTGGTCTACACCAATATATGTGTACTCCGATGAACGCAGAAAGGACCCCGGGTGTTCCGGATCCCCGCCCGGGGGTCCCGCCGGGGGCCACCGGCCGGCAACTGCTCCCGGAGGGCGAAGGATGAGTTCGGCAGGCGCCACGGCCCCGCAGCGCGTGTGGTGGCACACCTTCTACGGCGGCCTCCAGAAGATGGGCCGCTCCCTGCAGCTCCCGGTGGCGGTGCTCCCCGCGGCCGGCATCCTCAACCGGCTCGGCCAGCCCGACGTCTTCGGCCAGGACGGCCTCGGCTGGACCGACGTCGCCAAGGTCTTCGCCGCGGCCGGTGGCGCCCTGCTGGACTCCTCGTTCGGCCTGCCGATGCTGTTCTGCGTCGGTGTGGCGATCGGCATGGCGAAGAAGGCGGACGGTTCGACCGCGCTGGCCGCCGTGGTGGGCTTCCTCGTCTACTACAAGGTCCTGCACGCGTTCCCGGAGAGCTGCAAGAGCGGGACGGTCCTGGTCACCGACTCCTGGACCGGCCAGTGCGTGGACTACAGCTCGGCCAAGGCGGCGGCCGCGACGTACCAGAACCCGGGCGTCCTGGGCGGCATCCTGATCGGCCTGATGTCGGCCTGGCTCTGGGTCCGCTTCCACCGCACCAGGCTGGTCGACTGGCTGGGCTTCTTCAACGGCCGCCGCCTGGTGCCGATGATCACCGCGGTGGTGGGCCTGGCCACCGCCTGCGTGGCGCTCTGGGTCTGGCCGCCGATCGGCCGCGGGCTCAACGACTTCAGCCAGACCCTGGCCGACCTGGGCGCGGGCGGCGCCGGCATCTTCGGCCTGTTCAACCGCGCGCTGCTGCTGATCGGCATGCACCAGTTGCTGAACACATTCGTCTGGTTCCAGTTCGGCGAGTTCATCAAGCCGGACGGCACCATCGCGCACGGCGACATCCCGCGCTTCCTGGCGGGCGACCCGACGGCCGGCCAGTTCCAGTCCGGATTCTTCCCGATCATGATGTTCGCGCTGCCCGCCGCCGCACTGGCGATCGCGCACTCGGCGAAACCGCACCGCCGCAAGGAGATCTACGGCCTGATGCTCTCGGTCGGCCTGACCTCCTTCGTGACGGGCGTCACCGAACCGCTCGAGTACTCCTTCGCCTACGTCGCCCCGGCCCTGTACGGCGTGCACGCGCTGCTGACCGGCGCCTCGATGGCCGTCACCTGGGGGCTCGGGGTGCACGACGGCTTCAGCTTCTCGGCCGGCCTGATCGACTACGTCATCAACTGGGGGCTGGCCACCAAGCCGTGGCTGATCATCCCGATCGGGCTCTGCTTCGCCGCCGTGTACTACGCGCTCTTCCGGTTCATCATCGTCAAATTCAATCTGAAAACACCCGGGCGGGAGGACGAGAGCGAGGTCGAGGACGTCACCAAGCTCTGAAACCGAGCGTCACCGGGCAGCACCCGCAATGGCCTCCGGACCCGACGGCCCGGAGGCCTTCGGCATTTCCGGAAAGGACCAAATGCCCGGGCGGTAAAACAATTCCGATATGCGCCCCGGGGATTCCCCGGCGGGCCGTCGGCCGTGCCAGGCGGGGCCGGGGCGGCCCGCACCGCCCGGCCGCCGGGCCGCCGGACGGGGGCACGCCGGGGGTGGGGAAAGGCCGCCGCCGCCCGGCACGGGCGGTGGCCGGCAATCGGCCGCCACCGTTTCCCCGCCGGCCCCGACCGCGCGCCGCGGGGGGTCGGAAAGCCGCGGATTGGCCGAAGCCGGACGAGGTGGGGCCCGGACTCCTCCCGACCGCCGACCGTTCGTGATGTCCGACACCCCGGCGGGCCCCTTCCCCGCCGCCCGCCGCGTCCGCCCGTGAACCCCGCCGACCCGGCCCCCGTTCGCACATCGCCGGGCCCGCGACGGACCCCTGACGAGGCCTCGGCGGGGCCTCCGGACGGGGCCGGGTCTTTTTGTTGCGCAAATAGCCAAAATCCCAATCACGGCGGGTAATCATGATCGTCGTTCCGCAACTAGGTTTCGATTTCATAGCGCTTCCCGGCAGGGGCGCTTTCCGGGGTTCCCCCCCTTCTCCACCCGTGCTACAAAACTGGTCTACACCACACGTGGTGTAGACCAGTTCGCGGTTCGGCCCCCTGTGCCCCTCCCCCGACCGCCATGCCGTTAGGAACCCACCCCAATGAGTCAGTCAGCGCAGGCACCGACGCCCGCCACGGCTCCGGCCACGCCAAGCCCCGCCAAGAAATTCGGCCAGAACCTGCTCCAGGGCCTGCAGAAGATCGGCCGCAGCCTCCAGCTGCCCATCGCCGTGCTCCCCGCCGCCGGTCTGCTGATGCGCCTCGGCCAGGACGACGTGTTCGGCAAGGACGGCCTCGGCTGGGACAAGGTCGCCGCGGTGTTCAACACCGCCGGTAGCGGGGTCTTCGACAACCTGCCACTGCTGTTCGCGGTGGGTATCGCGATCGGCTTCGCCAAGAAGGCGGACGGCTCCACCGCCCTCGCCGCCCTGGTCGGCTTCCTGGTCTACAAGAACGTGCTGACCGCGTTCCCGATCGCCGAAGGCCACATCGCCGACGGCAAGTGGGTCGCCCCGACCTACCAGAACCCGGGTGTCCTCGGCGGCATCGTGATCGGCCTACTGGCCGCCATCCTGTGGCAGAAGTACCACCGCACCAAGCTGGTCGACTGGCTCGGCTTCTTCAACGGCCGCCGCCTGGTACCGATCATGATGGCCTTTGTCGGCACCGGCATCGGTGTCCTGTTCGCCCTGACCTGGGGCCCGGTCGGCGACGCCATCAAGAGCCTGAACGACTCCCTGATCGGTGCCGGCGCGCTCGGCGCGGGCGCCTTCGGCCTGGTCAACCGCGGTCTGCTGCCGGTCGGCATGCACCAGTTCGTGAACTCCTACGCCTGGTTCCAGACCGGTGACTTCACCAAGGCCGACGGCACCATCGTGCACGGCGACATCCCGCGCTTCTTCGCCGGTGACCCGACCGCCGGCCAGTTCATGTCCGGCTTCTTCCCGATCATGATGTTCGCGCTGCCCGCCGCCGCCCTGGCCATCGCCCACGCCGCCAAGCCCCACCGCCGCAAGGCCATCACCGGCATGATGGTCTCGCTGGCCCTGACCTCCTTCGTCACCGGTGTCACCGAGCCGATCGAGTTCGCCTTCGTCTTCATCGCCCCGGCCCTGTACGTCATCCACGCGGTGCTCACCGCCGTCTCGATGACCGTCACCTGGGCGCTCGGCGTGCACGACGGCTTCACCTTCTCCGGCGGCCTGATCGACTACGCGCTGGCCTGGAGCAAGGCCACCGACCCGTGGCTGATCATCCCGATCGGCCTGGTCTTCGCCGCGCTGTACTACTTCCTCTTCCGCTTCGCGATCACCAAGTTCGACCTCAAGACCCCTGGTCGCGAGGACGACGACGAGATCGAGGACGTGACCAAGGCCTGAGGCCCCGTCCGTCCGCACTCCACGACCCCGCCCTGCCGCTGCTCCCCCAGCGGCGGGGCGGGGTCGTCGTGCATCCCGGTCCGTGCCCGTCGCGCATCCCGGCGGGGCCCGTCGTGCGTCCCGCCCCGGGTCGGCGGGAACGGCGGTTGACGAACCGGCGGAGGCACTGGTCAACTGAAGCCGTGAACGCGTCCTGCCCGCTGGTGACCCGCAGCCACATCGACTTCGGTCGCGTGTGGTCCGCGGCGTGTCGCGGCTGAGCCGACCGTTCCCCCCGCCGCCCGGCTGACCTCCCGCCCGGCGCCGTTCCTCCCCTCCCGCCCGCACGGGCCCCGCCCGCCTCCGGGCCGTCACCGCGCACCCGCGCGCGGCCGTACGCACCCGCACGCACCCTGTGCGCGTTCGCCGGCGTCGCCCGCACGCGTCCGCACGAGGAAAGTCAGGCCTCAGCATGCCCCGCCAACTGCACCTCTCCGCCGCCCTGGACAGCCCCGGCCACGTCGACGCCGGGCACTACGCCGCCCTCGCCCGCCTCGCCGAGCGGGCCACCCTCGACTTCGTCACCCTCGACGACTCCTTCACCCCCGAACCGCGCCGCCCCGACGCCCTCGCCACCCTCGCCCGGATCGCCCCGCTGACCGAGCGGGTCGGGCTGGTGCCCACCGTCACCACCACCCACACCGAGCCGTTCCACACCTCGATCGCGGTCAACACCCTGGACTGGGTGAGCCGGGGCCGGGCCGGCTGGCTGGTCGGCGTGTCCGCCACCGAGGCCGAGGCCAAGGCCTTCGGCCGCCGCCCGACCGCCCCCGCGGACGCGCTCTGGGCCGAGGCCGCCGACGCCGTCGAGGTCGCCGCCCGGCTCTGGGACAGCTGGGAGGACGACGCGGAGATCCGCGACACCGCCACCGGGCGGTTCGTCGACCGCGACAAGCTGCACTACGTCGACTTCGAGGGTCCGCACTTCTCCGTCCGCGGACCGTCGATCACCCCGCGCCCACCACAGGGCCGCCCGGTCGTCGCCGTCCCGGTGGCCGCCGTCGACCTCGCCCCGTACGCCTCCCCCGGCGGGCGCGCCCGGGTCGCGACGGCGATCCGGTACGCCGACGTCGTGCTGCTGGACGCCCCCGACCACGCCGGCCGGCTGGCGGCCGCCACCGAACTGCGGCTGCGCGCCGGCGAGCACCTGCGCATCCTCGCCCGGACCGACGCCGCCCTGCCCGACGACGCCGCGGCCGACCGCCTGCTCGCCGACCTCGCCGCGATCGGCACCGGCGTCGACGGCTTCCACCTCGTCCCCGCCGAGCCCGAACGGGACCTGGCCGCCCTCGCCGAACGGGTCGTCCCGGTGCTGCGCGCCCAGGGGCTGTTCCGCGCCGGGTACGCGGCCGGCCGCACCCTGCGCGACCACCTCGGCCTGGCCCGCCCGGCCAGCCGCTACGCCACCGCCGCCCCGTCCACTGCCACTGCCACTGCCGCTCTCGCCGAGGTGACCCGATGACGGACCGCCCGCTCAAGCAGATCCACCTCGCCGCGCACTTCCCCGGCGTCAACAACACCACGGTGTGGAGCGACCCGGACTCCGGCAGCCACATCGAGTTCGACTCCTTCCGCCACCTCGCCGAGACCGCCGAGCGCGGGAAGTTCGACTTCTTCTTCCTCGCCGAGGGCCTGCGGCTGCGCGAGAACAAGGGCCGCATCCACGACCTGGACGTGGTCGGCCGCCCCGAGTCGATCACCGTGCTGAACGCGCTGGCCGCCGTCACCACCCGCCTCGGGCTGGCCGGCACCGTCAACGCCACCTTCAACGAACCGTACGAACTGGCCCGCCGCTTCGCCTCGTTGGACCACCTCTCCGGCGGGCGCGCCGCCTGGAACGTGGTCACCTCCTCGGACGCCTTCACCGGGGAGAACTTCCGCCGCGGCGGCTACCTCGACCGCGCCGACCGCTACACCCGGGCCGCCGAATTCGTGCAGCTCGCAAGGGAGTTCTGGGACGGCGGAGCGGAGACCGTCCGGCACAGCGGCCCGCAGTTCGAGGTCGAGGGCCGGCTCTCGCTGCCCCGCCCGCCGCAGGGCCACCCGGTGGTCATCCAGGCCGGGGACTCCGACGAGGGCCGGGAGTTCGCCGCCGCGACCGCCGACGTCGTCTTCAGCCGGCACTCCACCCTCGCCGACGGCCAGGCCTTCCACGCGGACGTCAAGCGCCGGCTCGCCGCGTACGGCCGCAAGCCGGACGAGCTGAAGATCATGCCCGGCGTCACCTTCGCCCTCGGCGAGACCGACGCCGAGGCCGCCGAACTCGCCGCCGAGGTCCGCCGGGCCCAGGTCGGGCCGCAGACCACGATCGCCTTCCTGGAACAGGTCTGGGGCATCGACCTGTCCGACCACGACCCGGACGGTCCGCTGCCCGCCGTCGACCCCGACCCGGACAGCGCCCTGGCCCAGGGCCGGGTCCGGATCGGCGACCCACTGGCCGTCGCCGCCCGCTGGCGGGCCCTGGCCGCCGAGAAGAAGCTCACCAGCCGCGAGCTGGTGATCGAGGTGACGGGCCGGCAGTCCTTCATCGGCTCCCCCGCGACGGTCGCCGAGCGGATCGACTTCTTCGTGCAGAACGACGCGGCCGACGGCTTCATCCTCGTCCCCCACCTGACCCCGGGCGGCCTGGACGCGTTCGTCGACCGCGTGGTGCCGCTGCTCCAGGAACGCGGGGTGTTCCGCACCGACTACAGCGGCACGACCCTGCGCGACCACCTCGGCCTGCCGCTCCCCGGCCGACCCTGAGACGGCCGACGCCGAGACGACCAGCCCGCCTGCTCAGATCCGGTACACCGCACCGGCCCGGGCGACCTCGACGGGGCCCGGGTACGCGGCGGCGGCGTCGCGGCGGTTGTGCTCGGCGTCGGTCCACGGGGGGATGTGGGTCAGGACGAGCCGGCGGACGTGGGCGGCGGCGGCGTGCTCGCCGGCTTCCCGGCCGTTGAGGTGGACGGCCTGGTAGGTGTCCCGGCCGTCGATGTAGGCGGCCTCGCAGAGGAAGAGGTCGGCGTCGCGGGCGAGTTCGACGAGTTCGGCGCTCTCGCCGGTGTCGCCGGAGTAGACGAGCGCGCGGCCGTCGTGTTCGAGGCGGAAGGCGAAGGCGTCGACGGGGTGGTTGACCTGGGCGACCTCGATCCGGAACGGGCCGAGGTCGAAGGCCCCGGGGGTGAGGGTGTGGAAGTCGAAGACCTCCTTCATCCCCGGGTTCTCCGGCATGTCGTAGGCGCGGGCGAGCCGTTCGGCGGTGCCGGCCGGGCCGTAGACGGGCATCGGGTCGGGGCAGCCCTCGGCGCGGTAGTTGCGGGCGACCCAGTAGGCGCACAGGTCGACGCAGTGGTCGGCGTGCAGGTGGCTGAGCAGGACGGCGTCGACCTCGTAGAGGTCGACGTACTTCTGCAGGGCGCCGAGGGCGCCGTTGCCGAGGTCGAGCACGACGCGGTAGCCGTCGGCCTCGACGAGGTAACTGGAGCAGGGCGATTCGGCGGACGGGAAGCTCCCCGAGCACCCCACCACGGTCAGTTTCATCCGAGCCCCTCCGCCCCGACACGTCCTGGCTGCTGCTGGAAAACGGCAGGCCGGGCCGGTGAAACCGGCCGGTAGCACTGCTTCGCGTGTCGAGAGTAAGGGCGGAGCGGCACTTTGCCCCCGTCCCCGTGCCGGGCTGTGGCTGGAATCACCAGAACGCCGGGGCGGGGGCGGTGCCGTCCGTTCGGGTGCCGTCGGGTCAGCGGTGGCGGGGGCGGTTGCGGGCCCAGGCCTTGATCGTGTCGGGGTACCAGCGGGGGTGGCCGCTGCCGTCGAGGACGTCCGGGGCGGGCAGCAGACCGTGCCGCCGGTAGTTGCGGACGGTCTCGGCCTGCACGTTGATGTGGCGGGCGATCTCGGCGTAGGACCACAGCTCGGAGCTTCTCCCCACGAGGCACCTCCGGAGGGGCGGGGCGGGCGTACGTGAGGCAGCCTGTCCGGGCGTTGGCGACTCTTCACCACAGAACGGGCACCGTGGTCATTCCGTGACGAACCGGGAGCACGCTGCGGACAAATGCCCGGCCGTCCCGGCACTCACGGTGGTGGGGGCCGCCATGGGCCCGGTACGGTTCGCGCCATGAACAGTTCGACCGGGGTCTGGGTGGTCCTGGCGGTGGCGGGCGTCGCGCTGCTGGCCGCCGTCGTGCGGGCGCTGGTCCGGCGCACCCGCCCGGCGCCGCGACCGGCCGGGCCGACGGCTCCGCGCCCGCGCCCGGCGGCCAAGGGCCGTCCGGGGCCGCAGCCGCAGGAGATCTGGTGGGCGGAGGTCCCGTTCGAGGACGGCCCGGGGTCGAAGGACCGCCCGTGCCTGGTGCTGCGGGTGCACGGCCGCACCGCCACCGTCGCGAAGATCACCAGCAAGCACCACGCCGAACGCCCGGGCGTGCTGCCGCTGCCGCCCGCTTCGGTGGGCGACCGGCAGGGCCGCACCAGCTGGCTGGAGACCGACGAGCTGCGCGAGGTGCCGCTGTCGGCCTTCCGCCACCGGGCCGGCACGGTGGACCGGCAGGTCTGGTCCCGCGCGCAGCAGGCCCTGCAACGAGGCTAGGGCCTCAGGTCTGAAGTCGGCCGTCCGGCACCGCTAGGGCTTTTCTCAGGCCCAGAGCTGCCCCTGCAGCGCCTCGACGGCCGCCTCGGTGGTCTCCGCGGTGTAGATGCCGGTGGACAGGTACTTCCAGCCGCCGTCGGCGACCACGAACACGATGTCGGCGCGCTCCCCGTCCGCCGCGGCCTTGCGGCCGACGCCGAGCGCGGCGTGCAGGATCGCGCCGGTCGAGACGCCCGCGAAGATGCCCTCCTGCTGGAGGAGTTCGCGGGTGCGGCGGACGGCGTCCGCGGAGCCGACCGAGAAGCGGGTGGTGAGCACCGCGGCGTCGTACAGCTCGGGGACGAAGCCCTCGTCGAGGTTGCGCAGCCCGTACACGAGGTCGTCGTAGCGGGGTTCGGCGGCGACGATCCGCACGCCGGGGACCTTCTCGCGCAGGTAGCGGCCGACGCCCATCAGGGTGCCGGTGGTGCCGAGGCCGGCCACGAAGTGGGTGACGGTCGGCAGGTCGGCGAGGATCTCGGGGCCGGTGGTGGCGTAGTGGGCGCCCGCGTTGTCGGGGTTGCCGTACTGGTAGAGCATGACCCAGTCCGGGTGCTCGGCGGCGATCTCCTTGGCGATCCGGACGGCGGTGTTGGAGCCGCCGGCGGCCGGCGAGGGGATGATCTCGGCGCCCCACATGCGGAGCAGTTCGCGTCGTTCCTCGCTGGTGTTCTCGGGCATCACGCAGACCATCCGGTAGCCCTTGAGCTTGGCGGCCATGGCGAGCGAGATGCCGGTGTTGCCGCTGGTGGGTTCCAGGATGGTGCAGCCGGGGGTGAGCCGGCCGTCGGCCTCGGCGCGCTCGATCATGTGCAGCGCCGGGCGGTCCTTGATCGAGCCGGTGGGGTTGCGGTCCTCCAGCTTGGCCCAGAGCGTCACCTGTCCGTCGGTGTTGCCGGGGACGGCCGCGGACAGCCGCGGCAGGCGGACCAGCGGGGTGTTGCCGACGGCTTCGAGCGGGCTGTCGTAACGCAAGGGAGGCCTCCGGCCACGGCGGTGAGGGTGCGGAAGGGCGCCCTCCCGCCCGCCGCGGGGCGGGCGGGAGGGCGGGAGGTCAGCGGGCTCCGCCGGCCACGGCGGGCAGGATGGTGACGCTGTCGCCGTCGGCGAGGGCGGTGGAGATGCCTTCCAGGAAGCGGACGTCCTCGTCGTTCAGGTAGACGTTGACGAAGCGGCGCAGCTCGCCGCCCTCGACCAGGCGGGCGGCGATGCCCGGGTGGCGGGCGTCGAGGTCGGCGAAGAGTTCCCCGAGGTTGCTGCCGGTGCCCTCGACGGCCTTGGCGCCGTCGGTGTAGGTGCGGAGGATGGTCGGGATGCGGACCTCGATGGCCATGGGTGCGCTCCTGTGCGAGTCGTGAGGTGGGCCGCGACGGGCGCGGCGGGGAGGGTGGTCCCGGGGCTCGGCGTCGCCGGCAGGCGGTGGGCCCGGGTGGGGCGGGGCGGCTCAGCGCGAACGCGCGGGCGTGCCGGGACAGATCGCACTGGCGAGCCGGCACAGGTCGACGTGCAGGCGCGCCACGAGGCGGGTGCCCGGGGCCTGGTTGCTCACATCGACGGAACGCATGGGCTCATCGTATAGATTCCCGGGCCCGCTCCTCCATGCCCGTCTCGGGATCCGGATGCTCCCGTTTCTCGGGCTGAGACGACACGGGCCCGGGGGGGCGCGGGGGGGGGGGGGGGGGGGGGGCCCCCCGGGGGGGGGGGTGGGGGGGGGGGGGGGGGCCGCGCGGGGGGGC
>NZ_JBHWIO010000002.1:0-13891 GCF_042732075.1 Kitasatospora sp. NPDC059812 | reverse complement strand
ATTTCTCCCGGGGCCCCCCTCGCCCTAGCCCTTAGCGTTTCCGGATGCGGCCGTTGTGGCGGCTTCGTCGCCCGGGCGCCCCCCCCCCCCGGGGGGGGGGGGGGCGCCCCGCGCCCAGGTGGGTGCTGGTCAGGCCGGGTGGGCCTCGACGACCTGGACGTCTTCCTCTGTGATCTCGCCGTCCACGATGCGGAACGAGCGGAACTGGAACGGGTCGTCCTCGCCGTTGCCGTCGGCGGTGGAGACCAGGACGTAGTGGGCGAACGGCTCGGAGGCGTAGCTCACGTCGGTGCGCGAGGGGTAGGCCTCGGTGGCGGTGTGCGAGTGGTAGACGATCACCGGCTCCTCGTCGCGGTCGTCCATCTCGCGGTAGAGCTTGAGCAGGTCGCCCGAGTCGAACTCGTAGAAGGTGGGCGAGCGGGCCGCGTTGAGCATCGGGATGAACCGTTCGGGCCGTCCGCTGCCGGCCGGTCCGGCGACCACGCCGCAGGCCTCGTCCGGGTGGTCGGCACGGGCGTGGGCCACGATCCGGTCGCGGAGTTCTCGGGTGATGGTCAGCATGCGGTCAGGATAGCCACGCCCCGGCGGGTGTCCGCCGGGGCGTCCGGAGCGCGGTCACCGGGTGTCCGCCACCTGGGCGTGGCGGCCCGGCGCCGGCGGTTCAGCCGCCGTTGCGCACGTGCAGGTGGTCGTGGGCGACGCCGTGGGCGGCCCTCGGGTTGCGGCGCTTGAGCACCTGGTAGCCGATCACCAGCAGGACGGCCCAGCCCGGGAAGACGTACAGCGAGATCCGGTTGACCGAGTCGAACGCGATCAGCACCACGACCAGGGCGAGGAAGGCGAGCGCGGTCCAGCTGGTCCAGGCGCCGCCGGGCGCCTTGAAGGTGGGCGGCGGCAGGTGTCCGGCCCGCCAGGCCTTGCGGTAGCGGATCTGGCAGATCAGGATCATCGCCCAGGTCCACAGGCCGCAGACGGTGGCGACGGAGGTGATGTACTCGAACGCCTTGGCCGGGACGAGGTAGTTGAGCACCACGCCGACGCCCATCAGCAGGCAGGAGAGGGTGATCGCGAAGGCCGGGGTGCGGTGGGAGTTGAGCTTGGTGAGCTGCCCCGGGGCCTGGCCGCGCAGGGCGAGGTCGCGCAGCATGCGGCCGGTGGAGTACATGCCGGAGTTGCAGGAGGAGAGCGCGGCGGTGAGCACCACGAAGTTGATGATGCCGGCCGCGGCCGGGATGCCGATCTTGCCGAAGGCGGCCACGAACGGGCTGACGCCGGGCTGGAACTCGGTCCACGGCACGAGCGAGAGGATGATCACCAGCGCGCCGATGTAGAACAGCATGATGCGCCAGGGCAGGGTGTTGATGGCGCGCGGCAGGGTCTTCTCGGGGTTCTCGCTCTCCCCGGCGGTGACGCCGACGAGTTCGACGCCCAGGTAGGCGAACATGACGATCTGCAGCGTCATCACGGTGGCGCCGATGCCCTTGGGGAAGAAGCCGCCGTCCTGCCACAGGTGGGTGATCGACGCGGTGTCACCGGCCTTGCTGAAGCCGAGGGTGAGCACCCCGATGCCGATCAGGATCATGCCGATGATGGCGGTGACCTTGACCATCGAGAACCAGAACTCGATCTCGCCGAACAGCTTCACCGAGATCAGGTTGGCCGCGTAGAGGATCACCAGGAAGGTCAGCGCACTGGCCCACTGCGGGATGTCGGGCGCCCAGAACCTCACGTACACGGCGGCGGCGGTGGTCTCCGCCATGCCGGTGACCACCCAGAACAGCCAGTACGTCCAGCCGGTCACGTAGCCGGCGAAGGGGCCGAGGAACTCGCGTGCGTACTCGGCGAAGCTGCCGGAGACCGGGCGGTAGGTGAGGAGTTCGCCGAGGGCGCGCATGATCACGAAGATCGCCACGCCGGCGACGGCGTAGGAGAGGATCAGGCTCGGGCCGGACCGGGAGATCGCGGTTCCCGCGCCGAGGAAGAGGCCGGTGCCGATGGCACCGCCGATCGCGATCATCTGGATCTGGCGGCTTCCCAGCCCCCGGTGATAGCCCTCCTCGTCCGGTTTCGCGTCGACCACGTCGTCGTACAGCTGCTCGGCCATGGTGCACCGTCCTGGGTGGGTCTCGTGGGGTGGAGAAGTCGTACCACGCAGGGTTCGGATAGCGGTGTTCATCTGAGCGTTATTTGAGCATGACCTGCTAGGGTTTGCCCGATTTAAAGAGAAATGCCCCGGCCATCCGTCCACATATTGGACGAATCGACCGGGGCCTGCCCGGAAGCGGGCAGGATCAGTCCGCGATCGCCTCCAGGAGCGTCTCCTGGAGCGCCCCCAGCCAGACGTACGCCATCACCAGCGGCTTGCGGTCGTCCTCGTCCGGCAGCTCGTAGAGCTCCTCGTCGTCCTCGCTGACCTCCAGCTGGACGCCCAGGGTCAGCCGCAGGTCGTTGAGCGCGCCCAGCCAGCGCAGGCCGTCCGCGGGGTCCAGCTTGAGCACCCCGCCCTCGCCGCCGAGCCGGTCGAGCATCCGGACGACGTGCAGGGCGTCCTCGCGCTTGCGGGTCCGCAGGTCCACCTCGGTGTAGCGGCGGAACTCGCCCGAGGCGGCCCGGCTCTCCTGGTCCTCCGGCCCGGCCGGGTCGCCGTAGGCGTCCGGGAAGAGCCGGGCGAGCATCGGGTTGGCCGGCGCCTCGGTCGGGCCCTCGGCGAACAGCGCGGCCAGCGGATCGCCGCCGTCCCCGCCCGGGCCGGGCCCGATCAGCTGCAGGATCCCCACCTCCAGGGAGCGCAGGATGGAGGCCTCCAGCTCGTCCAGCGCGATCGTCGCGCTCCCGCCGCCGGCACTCTCGAACAACCCAGCCATGTCTATCGGTCAGCCCGTCTTCGTCGTCTCGGGTGGGGTACCGGCTCCGCGGCCGCGGCAACTCGCGCCGCGGCCGCCGCGCTGCGGTCGGTCGTGCTGCGGTCAGTCGTGCTGCAGCGTCGCCCAGAGGCCGTAGCCGTGCATCGCCTGGACGTCGCGTTCCATCTCCTCGCGGGAGCCGCTGGAGACCACCGTCCGACCCTTGGTGTGCACCTCCATCATCAGCTTCCTGGCCTTGTCCTTCGGGTAGCCGAAGTAGGCCTGGAAGACGTACTGGACGTAGCTCATCAGGTTCACCGGGTCGTTGTGCACGATGGTCACCCAAGGCGTGTCCGGCTCCACCACCGGTAGTCCTTCGACCTCCGGGCGCTCGATCTCCACGGGCGCGACACTCACCGCCGGGTCCTCCTCGCTGCGCAGTCCGTCCACGCCTCTTCAGCCCCATGCTGCCATCCGGGGGACCCCCGGGCGATTCCGGACCGGCTCGCAGCACGAGAAATCGTCACTCTGACGCTAAGTGGTAGTAGCATCATCCGCATGGACGCCACTTCAGTGCGCGCGGCCGGTTCGACCGCGCTCCTCACCGACCGCTACGAGCTCACCATGCTGCAGGCCGCCCTGCGCAGCGGGGCCGCGCACCGCCGCTCCGTGTTCGAGGTGTTCACCCGCCGCCTGCCCAGCGGCCGCCGCTACGGCGTCATGGCCGGCACCGGCCGGGTGCTCGACGCCATCGAGGACTTCCGCTTCACCACCCCGCAGCTCGACTGGCTGGCCGGCCAGGGCGTGGTCGACGACGACACCCTGCGCTACCTCGCCGACTACCGCTTCGCCGGCGACATCCACGGCTACCCCGAGGGCGAGGTCTACTTCCCCGGCTCGCCGCTGCTCACCGTCGAGGGCAGCTTCGCCGAGGCGGTGATCCTGGAGACGGTGATCCTCTCGATCCTCAACCACGACTCCGCGATCGCGGCCGCCGCCTCCCGGATGACCGCCTCCGCCGGCGGCCGCCCGGTGATCGAGATGGGCGCCCGGCGCGCCCACGAGCAGGCCGCCGTCGCCGCCGCCCGGGCCGCGTACGTGGCCGGCTTCGCCGCCACCTCCGACCTGGAGGCCGGCTTCAGCCACGGCATCCCGACCACCGGCACCGCCGCCCACGCCTTCACCCTCGTCCACGACAGCGAGCGGGACGCCTTCCGCGCGCAGATCGCCTCCATGGGCAAGGGCACCACGCTGCTGGTCGACACCTTCGACCTGCGCGAGGCCGTCCGCACCGCCGTCGAGGTGGCCGGCCCCGAACTGGGCGCCGTCCGGATCGACTCCGGCGACCTCACCCTGCTGGCCCACCGGGTCCGCCGCCAGCTGGACGACCTCGGCGCCACGAAGACCCGGATCATCGTCACCTCCGACCTCGACGAGTACGCCATCGCCGCACTCGCCGCCGCCCCGGTGGACGGCTACGGCGTCGGCACCAGCCTGGTCACCGGCAGCGGCCACCCGACCTGCGCGATGGTCTACAAGCTGGTCGCCCGCGCCGAGAGCGCGGACGGACCGCTGGTGCCGGTGGCCAAGCGCGCGGCCGGCGGCAAGACCAGCATCGGCGGCCGCAAGTGGGCCGCCCGCCGGCCCGACGCCGACGGCGTCGCCGAGGCCGAGGTGGTCGGCACCGGAGCGGTCCCCGCCGACCTGGAGCCGCACCTGATGCAGGTACCGCTGGTGCGGGCCGGCCAGGCCGTCGGCCGCGAACCGCTCACCGCCGCGCGCGAACGGCACATCCGGGCCCGGGCCGCACTGCCGCTGTCGGCCACCCAGCTCTCCAAGGGCGACCCGGTCCTGCCGACCGAACTCGTGCTCTGACCCCGCCCCGGCCGACCGGCGCGGACCGAGCGCCGGCTCGGGGTCGTCCGCCGGGTTCGCCGGTCCGGCGGTTCAGCGGTCCGGCGGTTCGGCGGTTCGCGCCGGGCGCCGGCCCGGGGTCCGCCCCAGGCCTTCCGCCCCCGCACGCCACTCCCTAGAGTCAACCGTAGAGTTCCCCCGGAGCTCCCCGAGAACCCCCGAGCCCCGCCGCGGGCCGAGTACTCCCGAGGGCTCCCCCCCACCGGCGCGCCACCACGGCCGCCCCCCACATCCGAGGATGCGAGCCATGCACCGGGCACTGATCGTCGTCGACGTGCAGAACGACTTCTGCGAGGGCGGCAGCCTGGCCGTCGCCGGCGGCGCCGAGGTGGCCGCCGCCATCACCGACCTGATCGTCGAGTCCTCCCCCGGCTACCAGCACATCCTCGCCACCCGCGACCACCACATCGACCCGGGCGACCACTTCTCCACCGAGCCCGACTACGTCACCAGCTGGCCGGTGCACTGCGTGGCCGGCACCGAAGGCGTGGGCTTCCACCCCAACTTCGCCCCCTCCGTCATCTCCGGCGCGGTCGAGGCGGTCTTCGACAAGGGCGCCTACTCGGCGGCGTACAGCGGTTTCGAGGGGCTGGACGAGAACAACCGCGGCCTGGTGGAGTGGCTGCGCGAACGGCAGGTCGACGAGATCGACGTCGTCGGCATCGCCACCGACCACTGCGTCCGGGCCACCGCCCTGGACGCCGCCCGGGCCGGCTTCACCACCCGCGTCCTGCTCGACCTCACCGCCGGGGTCGCGCCGGCGACCACCACCGCCGCGCTCGCCGAACTGCGGGCCGCCGGGGTCGAGTTGGTCGGCGCCCCGGTGGTTCGGGGGTAGCTCCGACTCCGGTTCGGGGGTAGCCACGGCTCCGGGTGCGGCTCGGGGGTAGCCACGGCTCCGGGTGCGGATGGATCCGATCCGGAGCTAACCGACCATCAACTCCACCACGTCCGAACCGCCCACCCGGTGGGCCTCGCGCAGTTCGGCGCCGACCGCGTCCCGGTCGGCCGCGAGCCGGGCGCCGGAGACGTACACCACCCGGATCCCCAGGTACTCCATCCGGTGCTGGCCGCCGCGCACCCAGGCGGCCTCGCCCTCGCTGACGCAGCGCAGGTCCGAGTCCACCTCCACGGCAACGCCCTGCTCCGGCCAGTAGAGGTCGGGCACGGCGATGTACGTGCCGCCGCGCATCCGCAGCTCGGGGCCGACCAGCGGGACGGGCAGCAGGCACTCGTCCACCAGTTCGCCGACCCGGTCCAGGACGAAGTCCCGCTCACCGGCCAGCAGTTCGTCCAGGGCGGCGCGCACCCGGGGCTCGCCGGTCAGCCCGGACTCGGTCAGCTCGGACGCCAACTCCCGTACGGTGCAAGGTCCGTCTGGCCTGGAGACGGCCTCGCGCAGCACCTCCCGCACCGGCATCGGGGTGCCACCCTCCTCCACGGTCCACTCGCACAGCGCGTCCGCGACCGCCCGGGCGACCGGCGCGCAGGCCAGGCCGTGCACCGAGCGGGCCACCAACTCCCGTTCAGTACGCAGGATCCGCACCTCCCCGGCGTCCTTCAGCCGGCGCTGACGGGGCACCAGGACGTCCACCCCGATCACCGCCGGCAGCCGGGGCACCGCGGCGAAGCCGTACAGCGCGAGCGCGGCCGCACCGGTGATCACCGCGCCCTCGCGACGACCCTCCTCGCGACCGTTCTGCGCCGCGTACAGCAGGGCGGCCCACATCCGCTGCTCCGGGGTCGGCCCGTCGGACTGCAGCAGGTACACCCGGGGCAGCAGCCGCCGCCAGGGCCCGCCGCTACGGCAGTGCTCGGTGATGACCCGGGCCGGCACGCCCCGGGCGCGCAACTGGCTCGCGGTGACGACGTTCTGTTGACGCTTCGCCAGCTCCTCCAGGGACGGCGGCGGCGTGGGAATCCGGTAGCTCATGCGGACACCATCCCCAACCGCCCCGACCCGCCACCGGCCACCTGACGCACTGTTACCCAACCGTCGCGAAACCGGGATCAGCTCGCACTAAAGTCCCCATACCCTCACTCAATCGGAGTAATTGACGGTCGTCAGGTTGTCATATCTGATCGAAAACGATCGCCCACCAGGCCGCCTGACCCAGAGTGACCAAAGGCATACGCCGGGAGACCCTCCAGGCGTCAAACCCGCCCCGGGAATTGCCTAGGCTTGCGTCATGTCACGTGACGAGACCGCCGGCCTCCGCGCGGCCCAGCTCCGCCTTGGCCGTCTGCCCGGATACGTCCGCCGCCCGGACCCGGCCCGCCGCAGCGGCGAACAGGGCCATACGTACAAGAAGGGCTGGGAGGTCCGCTTCACCGCCCGCAGCGAGGCCGAGATAGCCGAGATCCGCGACCTCGTGGTCGCCGCCGGGTTCGCCCCGGCCAGACCCTTCTTCAAAGGCCACCAGCTCATCCAGCCGGTCTACGGCATGGCCGCCGTCCAGGCCTACCTGGCCGCGAGACAGGCGGCCGAGGAACACGCCGCCCGCACCGCACTCGGCCGCCGCCGACGAACCGCCGGCGGACACCCCGCCACCACCGGGCACTCCACCGGGCACCCCGCCGGCGCCGCACACCGGTGCGAACGCGAGGAAGCCGCCGCCGCAGCGGCCCAACTCGCCCGGCGGCGGGCCATCGAATCCTTCCCCGCCCAGGTCGAACGGAGCAGCGCCGTCGACGACCGCCTCTCCCCGACGGAGGCCCGACCGCAGCCCTGACGGCAGACCACCCCGCCCGCGCCTCGGCCCCCAGGCCGCCGAGGCGTGGCCGACGTGCACGGTGGCGGCCAGCAGGCGCGGGACCACCCGGATCAACGCCTGCTCCGCCCCCTCGGCCACCCGGTGCGCCGCCGCCACGGCGAGCGCACCGTCCACCCACCACCCCTGCCGCCACGCCCCCGCCACACCCGCCTCGGCGCGCAGCGCACCCACCGCCCGCATCCACCGCCCGCATCCACCGCCCGCACCCGGGCTGCGCGCCCCCGGCGGAGGCATGCACGGCGGTGCCCATCCGGCCCGTCGCGCCACGCCGGTACGGGCGCGACCGAAGGTGTGGTTGCGCGGATGGTTGTGCGGCCGCAGCTTCGCGCCGTGGGCGTGGACGCCAGCCTCCATAAGCCCTACGGTGGCACATCAACCGTGTTGCAACCACGGCCCTTCTGCACCCCCTGACCAGCCGCGACGCGCTCGCAACTACACCCCCCCGCACCACTGCGCCACCCTCCCCCACCGATCCTCCGCCCGGCCGCCCCACCACCGCTGCACCACCGCGCCCCACCGGTCGACACCGGAACCGGCCGAGCGGCGGCGGGTTCCGGGCATTCAATCCGATTGGTAACCCAGCGCACCGAGGGCATATCGTAGAGTGAGCGCAGATGATCGACCGTCAGCTATCCATCTCCCTTTCCGAGAAGTCGAGATGACCAACCGTCACGCGAGTTCCGCCGAGCCGCCCCCGAGGCCCGGTGAACCGGAGGACGTACCACTGGAGTTCGCCGCCTTCTGCGAACTCCACCGCCCCCGGTACCTCAGCTACGCCCGGGTGTGGCTGACCGAGCACAGCAGCGCGGCCACCGCCGTCCAACAGGCATTCGCCGAAATCGCCGTCCAATGGCGCGAGTTGCTGGGCAGCTCCAACCCCACCGCGAACGCCTGGCAGATCCTGCGCAGCACCGTCGCCGACCACACCCGGCACGTGCCCGCCACACCGGACCGCCACCCCGCCGACGACGACCTGGCGATCCTGCACTACGTCGTCGGCCTCGCCGCCCCCGAGATCGCCGACGTCATCGGCACCGACACCGCCAGCGTCGCCGGCCGACTCCGGCGCACCATGCTGTGGGAGGCCTCCGGCTGGTGAGCCCCCTCAGACCCGCTCGCCCGTCACGTCGAACAGGTGATGCACCGGGTCGTGGATCAGATAACGGGCGAACGACTCCACCGTGAACCGCGCCCCGTCACTACGGCCCCCGGTCCGCCCCCACTGCTCGCCCGCCACCCGCCCGAACGCCGCCGCCAGCACCTCCGCGGCCGCCGCCAACTCCCCGGCCACCACCGCCGGCACCTGCTCCCCGTACCGCTCGGCGACCGCCGTCTCATCCTGGTCCCAGTTCGGGAACAGCGGGGCTTCCTCGGCCAACATCAGGTCCAACCGGACCCGGAACAGCCGGAACACGTCCCGGACATGGCACGCGTACTCCAGCCCCGACCACACCCCCGGCCGCGGCCGCCGACGCAAACCCTCCTCGGCCCCGGCCAACAGCGCCACCCAGGCCTCCGCATTGGCCCGAACCATCCCCGCGACGTCCTCCCGCACCACCGCCGCAACATCCAGCCCACAATCCGGACACGGGCGTTCCAACACCCACGTCCAGTCCTTGCCGTCCGGAACGACCACACCCACCGGATCCACACCCCGCTCAGAAGCACTCATGGCCCCAGCATGGCCACCCCACCACCCACCCCACCAGCGGCAAGGACGCCAACCGCCACCAAAATGCTGCCACCCCGCCCGCCGCCCTCAGCCGCCCGCACCCCTGCGCCGCCGCACCCGCACCACCCACACCACGACCGTCACCACCCCGCCGACCAGCACCCCCCACAACGCCACCCCCACCGCAACCCCGACCCCGAACCAGCCGCCCCCGCCGGCCCCACCGGCCCCCGCCGCAGGCACCACGGCCTCGCCACCAGGCTCCTCCGTCACCCCGCCCCCCGCAGCCCCCTGCGACTCCCCCCGCCCCACCAACGGATTCACCCGAGAACCGCCGTCCACCACCGGATCAGCCTCCAACGCCTTCGCCGGCGCCAGCACCCCGAAGCCGTACCTGCTCCCCGGCACCGCCGACCCGTCCCGCGGCGGCGTGGCAGTCCTGATCATCCGATTGATCACCTGCCCAGCCGAAAGCTCCGGATACCTCGCCCGGATCAACGCGGCGGTGGCGGAGACGTAGGCGGTGGCATCGGAGGTGCCGTTGCCCACGCCGTAGCCGGCAGAGGTCTTCGCACTGGCCCGGTAGATCTCCGCCCCGGGGGCGACCAGTGTGGTCTCCGGTCCGTAGCTCGACTTCTCCCACAGTCGCCCCTGCCGGTCCACCGCGCCGACCGCCACCACTCCGGGGAAGGCCGCCGGGTACTCGACATGGGTGGCCTCGTTCCCGCTGTTTCCCGTCGCGGCCACCATGACCACGTCGTGGTCGACGGCGTACTTGACGGCCGCCCTGGTCTCCTGGTCGGCCCCGGCGTAACCGCCGATGGACATGTTGACCACCTTGGCACCGTGGTCGACGGCGAACCGGATCGCCCGGACGAGACCGGCCTGCGCCACGGCGTCAGCGGAATCCCAACTCACGCGGACGGGGAGGATCTTCGCCTTCGGTGCCAGGCCCATGATGCCGGCACCGTCGCCATGGCCGTGACCGGCGATGAGACTCGCCATCCCGGTGCCGTGGCCATCCTTGTCAACCGTGCCGTCTCCGTTGTCACCGGAGAAGTCGGCCCCGGGCACCACCTGTCCGGTCAGATCCTGATGGCCGGTCATCACACCGCTGTCGATGACGGCCACCGTGATACCGCCGCCCTGCGACACCGGCCACAACGCCGTTTCGGCCCGGTAGTCGCCGAGCACCCACTGCTCGTCGCGGATGCTGTCCGCGCCGGCCCGACCCGCCCCGATCGCCACGACCAGACTTCCCGCCGCCAGCACGGCCAGTCCGCGCCCAAGTCGCCCGTCCCTCAAGCCCGGTCACCCCACTCAGCACAGCGGCGCCCAGTGGTCCACGAACCACGAGGGCCCCGATCGAATCACCCGGTCGTCTGCGGACCAGGAGTCATTTCACCACGTTCGGATTGACGGGCCCTTCCGATGCCCAGGTCTGCTCGTCCTCAACTAGGTAGTCCGGCCGTTTGCGGCCGCCCTCCTTGTCCTTGGCCCGCCCCTGGGCGCCCCCGCACGGAACCGCGGGCACCTGGGACGACGTGGGAACGCCCGCGGACTCCGGCCGCGGGCGATTGCGCAGCCCGAGGCCGGACCCGCCCTCGGTGAAAGCCCGCCTGCCGCCGGAGGCGCCCTCCCCGGCGGGCGCCCGGCCACCCAGTACGGCTCCCGGTCGTTCGCCGACGCCCACCACCCCGCCCCCGACCCGACCGGCCACCGAACCGCCCCTGCCTCCGGCACCCGGGCCGCCACCGCGGACGCCTTCGGGGACCTGGCCGCCGCGGCCTGCACCGGGCCCGGCCGGTAGGCTGCCGCGACCCCCGGGCTCTCGCTCGACGACCGCCGGTGTCTCCCTCACCCCGGCGAACAGACCCGGCGTCGTTGCGCCACCACCCGGCCCGAACCCTCCTGGGCCGGCGGCGGTCTGGGTGCCCGGCCCCGGGGAGACCGGCGCGCCCGTCACCCCGGTCGACGCCGGCCGCCCGGCCACCGTCGGCGGCGCGGTGCCTGTACCGTCCACCGTCGTTCCCGCGCCGAAGTTGACCGGCCCCGGCTTGACCGGTGCCGTGGCCACCCCGCCCTTGATTCCGGGTTCCGAGGCCACCGAGGTCTTTCCCGAGGCACCCGGCGACTCCGGGGCGGCACCGGCGCTGCTCGGCCTGCGACCCCGAGGCTTCGATGGCTCCGTCTCCGATGGAGTGAAGAGGCCTCCGGGCGAGCCCATGTTGCCAACCCCCATGCCGGTCATGAGGCCGCCCACCGCAGCCGCCCCGCCTTGGTCGGCACCGGTCTTGTCGGAGAAGTCGTCGCGCGCTCCGGGCTTCGACGGGGTTCCCGGTGGGGGTGGGGGCTTCAGGGTGGGGGTGGCGATGCGGTAGTGCATGGCGAGGGTTTGCATGACGGTGGCGGCTTCGGCTTTTCGGCGGTCGGCGACGGGGATGTGTTCGTCGTCGCCGCCGAAGACGGAGGAGACGCCGTCGCCGACGGTGTCCTTGACCTTTTCCCAGGTGCTGGGTTCCTCGGGCATGTCGCGTTTGGCCTTGGCGATGGCCTCGGACATGTTGTGGAGGGTGTTGGCCGCGTCGTTGGCGTAGGAGGCGGCGTTGTTGATGCTGTCGGCGAGGTGGAGCATGCGGGTGTGGAAGGCGTCGCTGGTGGCGCCTTCCCAGGTGACGGCGGCTTCGGTGCTGGCGCGGGTGAGGGTGGCGCGGATGGCCTTGAGGGTGTCGGCGGCGTGGCGCCAGGGGTCGCCGGCGGCCATGACTTCGCCGGGGTTGAGGGCCTGGGCCATGGTGCGGAGTTGGGCGTGGCTGTAGGTGGTGAAGTCGGTGTAGGCCATGGGGGTTCGCCTCCGTTCGGGCTCGGCCGGGGGTGGCCGGGGGTCAGGGGGCGGGTGGGGCGACGGTGTGCTCGTAGGCGGCCTTGCTGCTGGCGGAGGGGTTGGCGACGGACCAGCCGTCGTCGCCGAGTTTGAGTTTCTTCGCGGTGTGCTGGTCGTGTTCTTCGTAGGTGGTGGCGGTGAGTTCGGCGTTCTTCTGGGCTTCGTCGACGGCTTGTTGGAGTTGGTTGAGGACGTCGCGCAGGCCGTCGCGCATGGTGTTGTAGCGGTTGTGGATCTCGGTGGCTTCGGCGAAGGTGCCGAAGGCGGTTCTGCCGATGCCGCTGCGCCCGTGGGTGCCGGTGCCGTCGGCGTGGTGCTGGAATTCGGCGAGGAGGAGCCGGACTTGGGCGGCGAAGGCGCGGAGTTGTTCGACCTCGACGCGGTAGCCCTGGCCGGCGCCTCCGGTCGTGCCGGTTCCTGTTGCCACTTCGGCGCCTCCCCCGTGCGTCCGTGGGTCGCTGCCGGGGTTGGGCCCCGGTGTCTCATGTCTAACACACGGGGCCCGAATTCCGCCTGGTACCTGGTCAGTTCGCAGGCGTCCTCGTGTGGAGGGCGTCGGCGAGGGCGCGGCGGCAGAGGGAGTCGGCGTGCCGGGTGGTTTCGGGGAGCCGGTAGTGGGGGGCGAGTTGGAGGGTGGTGCGGACGGCGGTGTCGAGGCTGATGCGGTGGCCGATGGAGACGTAGACGGGTTTGACGCCGGGCCGGGTGCGGAGGGCGCGGCCGACTTCTTCGCCGGTGGCGGGGTCGGTGAGCGGGGTGGTGGAGCCGCGGGGGGTGTCGGGGTCGTGGTGGTGGAAGGTGAACGGGGTTTTGGCGACGCCGAGGGTGCGCAGGCCGGTGAGGACTCCGAGGTGGCTGGCGAGGCCGAGGCGGCGGGGGTGGGCGAGGCCGTAGCCGTCGCAGACGACGGTGTCGGGGGTGTGGGTGAGGGCGGCGAGGGCGTCGAGGACGGCGGGGAGTTCGCGGAAGGCGAGCAGTCCGGGGGTGTAGGGGAAGGGGATGCGGCCGACGGCGGTGGACTGTTCGACGACGGCGAGGGTGTCGTGGTCGAGGAGGACGGCTGCGGCGGCGACGAGGTCGTGTTCGTCGTCGTAGGCGACGTCGACGCCGGCGATGAGCCGCCCGACCCCGCTGCTGGAGCCGGAACCGTCGGAGCCCCCGGAACCGTAGGCGTCGTCGGGGTCGTGGGTCTGGACGAGGGGGCGCAGGCGTTCCTGTTCGGCGAGTGCCTGGGCTTCGGTGGTGGGCCAGTCGGCGGGGATGGGCACGGGTGTTCCCCCGGGTGGGTGGGGCGGGCGCGGTCGGGTTCACCGTACCGAGGGGCGGACGACCCCGGGGTGAGCCTGTGCGCCCCCCGTGCTCCCGGTCCGGCGGGTTAGCCTGGACTTACCGAACTCCCTTGCCGGGCAGCACTTCTGGGACCGGCACGATTCCCGCTCGTTCCCCCCGACGTGCGAAGGACCCCCCGCCATGCCTCGTCCGTCCGCTGCCCAGTACTGCCTCGGTTCGTTCACCGTCGTCGCCGCCACGGTGGCACTGCTGGCCGTTTCGGACGCCTCGGGCGTCCTGGAGGTCGTGGTGCTGGAGGGGTTCGCGCTGGCGCTCGGCACCGTGGTGACGGTGCTGTCGCTCGCCGTGTCCGGCCGGTCGGCGGCGAGGGCGGGAGCGACCTCCCCGGCCGCGGCCGGACACGAGTACGCCCGGCAGCGCTAGGGCGTGTCTTCAAACTCCCGTCGTCCGCCCGGAGGGCGGGCGTGGCGGCGTTGGGGTGCGTGCATCGCAAGGCGGAGGAGGGAGTCCATGC
>NZ_JBHWIO010000001.1:209419-222089 GCF_042732075.1 Kitasatospora sp. NPDC059812 | reverse complement strand
AGGGCAACCCGAACAGCCCGGACAACCCGGCCGACGGCGGCGCCGAGGCCGCCAATACGGCCGCCCGGCAGGCGGTCGCGGGCGGCGTCCCCGGCCCGGCCGCCCCCGGCGGCGCCCCCCCGAAGCGGGGGGAACTCCCAGGTCAGGTCAGGTTCTTGGCATTCTTGTCGGCGCTCTCGACGGCTTCGGGCGCTGCCTCCGCGTCCGCCTTTTCGTCCGCGGACTGGGACAGTTCGGCGGTCTCACCGGCCCCGGCGACCTTCTCGGACGGCGCGGGCTTCCCGGCGGCCTTCTCCGCCGAGGAGGCCTTGCCCGCCTTCTCGGCCTTGCCGGACTTCTCGGACCCCGCAGCCTTGCCGGACTTCTCGGACGCCGCCGCCTTGTCGGACGGGCCCTGCGCCTCGCCCTCCTCGTCGGCCAGCGGGTCGATGCTCGCCGGGTCCTCCCGACCGGGCCGCTTCTTGCCGACGACCACCAGGTAGACCACGGCGCCGATGAACACCACGATCGACGTCCAGTCGTTCAGCCGCAGGCCGAAGTAGACGTGCGCCTCGTCGATCCGCAGCCACTCGGTCCAGAACCGGCCCACCGTGTACGCGGCCACGTACAGCGCGAAGGCCCGGCCGTGCCCCAGCTTGAAGCGGCGGTCGGCCCAGATGACCAGCAGCGCGACCCCGACGCACCAGATCGACTCGTACAGGAAGGTCGGGTGGTAGACGCCCTTGACGACCTCGCCGCCCGGCAGCTTCTTGTCGATCTCCAGGCCCCACGGCAGCGTGGTCGGCCGGCCGTACAGCTCCTGGTTGAAGTAGTTGCCCCAGCGGCCCATCGCCTGCGCGAGCGCGATGCCCGGCGCGATGGCGTCCGCGTACGCGGGCAGCGGCACGCCCCGGCGGCGGCAGCCGATCCAGGCCCCGACCGCGCCGAGCGCGACGGCGCCCCAGATGCCGAGGCCGCCCTCCCAGATCTTGAAGGCGTTCCAGGGGTTCTTGCCGACCCCGAAGTACAGCTGGTGGTCGGTGATCACGTGGTACAGCCGGCCGCCGACCAGGCCGAAGGGCACGGCCCAGACGGCGATGTCGCCGACCGTGTGCTTGGCACCGCCCCGGGCGACCCAGCGCTTGCTGCCGAGCCAGACGGCTACGACGACACCGAGGATGATGCAGAAGGCGTAGGCGCGCAGCGGGACCGGTCCGAGGTGCAGGACGCCCCGCGACGGGCTGGGAATGTAGGCGATATCCATGGCGGTTCCGACGCTACAGGGTCTGCGGCCCCTGCTGGGCACCCCCGGGGTCACAGATACCGAACAACGGGCACCGGGAACGGCGCCGCCGCCCCCTCCGGACGGGGAGGAGGCGGCGGCGGTCACCCGGCGGTGGGCGGGGCTCAGCCCGCGGTCGGCGACGGGTTGTTGGCCTCCGAGGCGGTGCTGGTGGGCGCCGGGGTCTGCCCGTTGGAGCCCGCGGTGCCCAGCTGCTTGCCCTGGTTGGCGGCGTCGACCCACTTCACCAGGTTCGCCGGGGTGATCTCCTCGGCGCCGTTCTTGGGGTAGACCGGCTGGCCGTTGAGCAGCACGGTCGGGGTGGACTTGTAGCTGGACTTGTCGAAGTCCTGCTGCACGGACGACACCCATCCGCCGTACTTGTTGTCGTTGACGCAGGCCTCGAAAGCGGGCGTGTCGAGGCCGTTGACCTGCTTGGCGAGGTTGATCAGGACGGCCTTGTCGCCGAAGGCGTCGCTGGTCTCGTCCGGCTGGTTGCGGTACAGCACGTCGTGGAAGTCCCGGAAGTGCCCGGCGTCCTGGGCGCAGGCCAGCGCGTTGGCGCCGGCCTTGGAGCCCTTGCCCGGGACGGCCCGGTCGATGAACGACACGATGTGGTAGTTGGTGTAGATCTTGCCGGCGTCTTCCAACTGGTCGACGGTCGAGGAGAACTCGCGCTCGAAGATCCCGCAGGCCGGGCAGCGCGGGTCCTCGTAGACGGTGAGGACGGCCGGGGCGTTGGCCGAGCCGGCCGGGATGACCAGGTTCTTGTCGCCGATCGTCCCGGCGGGGGCGGCGACCGGGGTCTCCGGCTTGGAGCGCTGGTTCTGCACCACGACGCCGGTGACCACGGCGGCGGCGATCACCACGAGCACCGCGCCGCCCACCAACAGCTTCTTCCTGCGCTTGGACGTGGCCTCGTCGGCCGCCCGCTGCTCCAGCATCCGCTCGCGGGCGGTGCGCTTGCCTTCTCGGTTCTTCTCGCTCATTGCCTTGACATCCACAATCGGGGAGGGCCTTCGTGGGGTGGGGTGGGGGTGCGGCGGGGGCCGGCCGGTCAGCTCGCCAGCCAGCCGTCCGCCGAGAGCCTGGTGCGGGGCCGCCACAGCAGCCACCCGGCCAGCAGGAGGAACCCGGTGTCGCGCAGGATCTCCTGGAGGTACTCGGTCTGCGAGGCGTCGACGTGCCCGCCGCCGCCGAAGCAGCCGCAGTCGATCGAGATGCCGCGCGCCCAGGCGGCGGCGATCCCGGCGATGAAGGTGAGCAGCAGCAGTGCGGAGACGCCGGCGACGATCCGGACGCCGAGGCCGATCACCAGCAGCAGGGCGAGCGCCAGCTCCAGGAAGGGCAGGGCGTAGCCGACCGGCTTGACCAGGCCCTCGGGCAGGATCTCGTAGGCGCGGACGGCCTGGGCGGCCTCCGCCGGGTCGGCGATCTTGGCCAGGCCGGCCCAGCCCCAGACCACCGCGAGGCCGAGCCGGACGACGGTGCCCAGCCACGGACTCCAGGCCGGCACCGGCCGCCGGGCGGGCGGCGCGGGCGCCGGGTCACCGGGCTGCGCTGCCGGGCCGGCCATCAGGGAACCCCCCTCGGGAAACTCGTTCACTTCCTGATGAACCGTAAGGGATGAAGGGCGGTTCCTCCATATTCAGGAATTAAGCCGGATGGGTGACGTCTGGTGATGGTGTGTCCGAATCCGGCGAACGTCCGTTCAAGGGCGGACGGCCGGGCGGGCGGCCGCGCGGACGGCCGTGGTCGATCAGGTCGGCGCGGCCCTCAGGAGCGGCAGC
Organism: Kitasatospora sp. NPDC059812; assembly: GCF_042732075.1. Taxonomy (NCBI): domain Bacteria; kingdom Bacillati; phylum Actinomycetota; class Actinomycetes; order Kitasatosporales; family Streptomycetaceae; genus Kitasatospora; species Kitasatospora sp. NPDC059812. Next base: position 219,038 of record NZ_JBHWIO010000001.1, on the reverse strand, counting down.
CGGGCGGACGGCCGGGGTCGAACAGGTCGGCGCGGCCCTCGTGGTGCGGGTGGGCGGCCCGTTCGGCGGCGTTCCAGCGGGCCGCCTCGGCGCAGGCGTACGCGTCCCGCACGGCCCGCTCGGCACCGCGCCTGGCCAGCGCCTGCCCCACCTCGGTGTGCGCGCCGACGGCGGCGCCGAGCGCCAGCGCGGCGGCGGCCGCCCGCAGCAGAACGGCCCGATGGAGACCCGGCACCGGCTCACTCCTTCGCTCGCTCGGCAACCCCCGTGCACCTCGTTCGTGCACTCGTCCCTCCACTCAACGCCGGTCAACCCCGCCTGATGCGTGTGCCCGTCGCTGTTCACCCGTTCGGGGCCGCGCGAGCGCCGCCGCCCGGCGAGCCGGGCGCACGCAAGCGCGACGGCCCGCCGCCCACGAAGGGCGACGGGCCGTCAGTGGTACGGGGGTCAGCGCCGGCGGACGCCCGCCGCCAGCTCGCCGGCCAGGGCGCGCACCGCGTCCAGCGCGGCCTCCTCGTCGTCACCGGCCTCCAGGATCCGCTTCACGAACGCGGAGCCCACGATCACGCCGTCGGCGAAGCCCGCCACCTCCGCGGCCTGCGCGGGGGTGGAGACGCCGAGGCCGACGCAGACCGGCAGGTCGGTGGTGGCCCGGGTGCGGGCGACCAGGTCCTCGGCGAGCGAGCCGACCTGGGCGCGGGTCCCGGTCACGCCCATCACGGCGGCCGCGTAGACGAAGCCGCTGCCGGCCGCGGTGACCTCGGCCAGGCGCGGGTCCTTGCTGCTGGGGGCGACCACGAACACGGTGTCGAGCCCGTGCTCGTCCGCCGCCTTGCGCCACTCCTCGGACTCCTCCACCGGCAGGTCCGGCAGGATGCAGCCGGCGCCGCCCGCGGCGGCGAGGTCGGCGGCGAAGCGCGCGGTGCCGTAGCGGTCGACCGGGTTCCAGTACGTCATCACCAGCACCGCCGCCTCGGGGTGCGCGGTGGCGACCTCCTGGACGGTGCGCAGCACGTCCTTGATCCGCACGCCGCCGCGCAGCGCGATGTCGTCGGCGGTCTGGATGACGGCGCCGTCCAGCACCGGGTCGGAGTGCGGCAGGCCGACCTCGACGATGTCGCAGCCGCCCTCGATCAGCGCGTTGATCGCCCGGATGCCGCCGTCGACGGTCGGGAAGCCGCCCGGCAGGTAGCCGATCAGCGCGGCGCGGTCCTCGGCCTTGGCGGCCGCCAGGATGCCACTGAGCTTCGATGCCATGGTCACTTACCCCCGTGGGCCGCGTCGTGGGCCGAACCGCCGGCCGGCTCGTCGTACAGGCCGAAGTACTCGGCCGCGGTGTGCATGTCCTTGTCGCCGCGCCCGGAGAGCGAGACCAGGATGGTGGCCTCGGGCCCGAGCTCGCGGCCCAGCTCCAGGGCGCCGGCCAGCGCGTGGGCGCTCTCGATGGCCGGGATGATGCCCTCGGTGCGGGACAGCAGCCGCAGCGCCTGCATGGCGGCGTCGTCGGTGACGGGGCGGTACTCGGCCCGTCCGGTGTCCTTCAGCCAGGCGTGCTCCGGGCCGACGCCCGGGTAGTCGAGGCCGGCGGAGATGGAGTGCGACTCGATGGTCTGGCCGTCCTCGTCCTGGAGGACGTAGGTGCGCGAGCCGTGCAGCACGCCGGGGTCGCCCTTGGTGAGGGTGGCGGCGTGCTTGGGGGTGTCGGCGCCCTCGCCGGCGGCCTCGCAGCCGATCAGGCGCACGCCGGCGTCGGGGATGAACTCGTGGAAGATGCCCATCGCGTTGGAGCCGCCGCCGACGCAGGCGACGACGGCGTCGGGCAGCCGCCCGGTGCGGTCGAGCACCTGCTGGCGGGCCTCGATGCCGATGACCCGGTGGAAGTCGCGGACCATCATCGGGAAGGGGTGCGGGCCGGCCACGGTGCCGAACAGGTAGTGGGTGGAGTCCACGTTGGCGACCCAGTCGCGGAACGCCTCGTTGATGGCGTCCTTGAGGGTGCGGCTGCCGGAGGTGACGGACACCACCTCGGCGCCGAGCATCCGCATCCGGGCGACGTTCAGCGCCTGGCGCTGGGTGTCGACCTCGCCCATGTAGATGGTGCAGTCGAAGCCGAACAGGGCGCAGGCGGTGGCGGTGGCCACGCCGTGCTGGCCGGCGCCGGTCTCGGCGATGATCCGGGTCTTGCCCATCCGCCGGGTGAGCAGGGCCTGGCCCAGCACGTTGTTGATCTTGTGCGAGCCGGTGTGGTTCAGGTCCTCGCGCTTGAGCAGGACGCGCGCGCCGCCCGCCTCGGCGGAGAAGCGGTGCACGTCGGTCAGCGGGCTCGGGCGGCCGGTGTAGTCCTTGAGCAGGCCGTCGAGTTCGGCGGCGAAGGCCGGGTCGGCCTTGGCCTTCTCGTACTCCTCGGCGACCTGCTCGACCGCGGCGACCAGCGCCTCGGGGATGAAGCGGCCGCCGTAGGCACCGAAGTAGCCTCGGGCGTCCGGCACCTGGGCGCCGGGCAGGTAGTCCTTCGCGGACTTGTCGGACATGGTGGAGTCCTTTGGGAGATGACGACAGGGACGTCTCGTGGCTGGGCTCAGCCGGATGTCCGTCGCCATCGGCGGCCCGGCACCTGCCCGGGCTCGCAGCCGATCACGTAGCGCACCCGCCGCCCCAGCACCCGGCGTGCGGGCGCGCGGCAGCCGCGCGGGCGGCAACCGGGGGCGAGGCGGGTGGCGATCTTCATGTCGGCGGGTCAGTCCTTGTGCCGGACGGCGGGGTGGGCGCCGGCCGCGACCAGGTCGGCGACCGCGGCGCGCGGGTCCTTGCCGGTCACCAGGGACTCGCCGACCAGGACGGCGTCGGCGCCCAGGTTGGCGTAGGAGATCACGTCCAGCGGGCCGCGCACGCCGGACTCGGCGATCTTGACGACGCTGTCCGGGATGGCGTGGACGACGTTGCCGAAGGTGTTGCGGTCCACCTCAAGGGTCTTGAGGTTGCGGGCGTTGACGCCGATGATCCGCGCCCCGGCGTCCACCGCGCGCTTGATCTCCTCCTCGTCGTGCACCTCGACCAGCGGGGTGAGGCCGATCGACTCGGCCCGCTCGATCAGCGACACCAGGGCCGACTGGTCCAGGGCGGCGACGATCAGCAGCGCGAGGTCGGCGCCGTGCGCGCGGGCCTCCCACAGCTGGTAGGCGGTGACGATGAAGTCCTTGCGCAGCAGCGGGGTGTCCACCGCCGCGCGGACGGCGTCCAGATCGGCCAGCGAGCCGCCGAAGCGGCGCTGCTCGGTGAGCACGCTGATCGCGGCGGCGCCGCCGGCCGCGTAGTCGCTCGCCAGGGCGGCCGGGTCGGCGATCGCGGCCAGGGCGCCCTTGGAGGGGCTGGAGCGCTTCACCTCGCAGATCACCCGGACCCCGTCGCCCTTGAGCGCGGCGACGCCGTCCTTGGCCTCGGGGGCCTTGGCGGCGAGTTCCTTCAGCTGGTCCAGGGAGACCCGGGCCTGCCGTTCGGCGAGGTCCTCGCGGACCCCCTCGATGATCGTGTCGAGCACACTCATGCGCACACCTCGCTTCGCTCAGCAGGCGCTGCGCGCAACACGCACCTGTCAATGGTTCGCTCGCTCACGCGAAGTGCCCCCAACATTTCTGTTCGTTCGCCGGCGACGAGCCGTCCGGGCGGTGGCCCGGCGGCACTTCGATGGTATCGGCACCCGGGGGCGCGGGGCGCATCCGCCCGGTGTGCGTCTCGCGTGCCGGACGCCCCCCTGAGCAGCCCCCAACTGCGGTTTCACCGGTTCCCCGGCGGTGCCCGAACGCGCGGTGCGGACCAAGTGGACCGATGTACGGGCCCCGGTGTGGACCGGTGCGCGAGCCTGCGCGGCTCGCTACCCGCCGGCGTGGGCGATCAAACCAGCAGGGGCGCCAGCCCCGCCCCGACGGGCAGGTTGCGCACCACCGTGAACACCAGCAGCAGCAGGAGGATCAGCACCCAGCGCCGGGCCCCGACCGGGGGCCTGGGCCGCGGCCCGGCGCCGGTCAGCGCGGCCCAGGCCCAGCGCAGCCACAGCAGCGCCAGGACGCCGAACAGCAGGACGGCCGCGGCGTTGTCGTGCAGCGCGCCGGTGAAGTCCCCGTGGGCCAGCGCGTGGACGCAGCGCAGCCCCCCGCAACCGGGGCACCACCAGCCGGTGGCGGCCAGGAAGGGGCAGTCGGGGTAGTGCCCGGGGGTGTTCGGGTCCACCGCGGCGACGTAGACGGCGGGGACGGCCACCGCCGCCAGCGCGGCCAGCGGCGGACCGAGCCGGCGCAGGACGGGCGGCAGGGCGGAGGTGGTGGAGGCGGAGGTCACGCCCCGATTCTGCCCGTGCCGGGCCCGGACAGAACGAAACGGCGGGCGTGGCGCGCCCGCCGTTCGGTACTGCTACGAGTCGTACTCCTGCGAGTCGTACTGCTGCGAGGAGTCCGTCGTCAGGCGGCGACGGCGGCCCGGGCCGCGCGCTGCTCCTCGTGCGAGGTGTACACGTTGGCGCTCGGCTGCTGGCCCATGCCCGCCATCGACATGGCCTTGCCGACCACGCCGCCGGCCAGGATGACCGCGATGCCGGCCCAGACCAGCATCACCGACGGGAGGATCATCGCGACCCCCGCGATCCCGAAACCGATGAACGTGATGGTCACGCCGGTCCAGGCGGCGGTGGTGTGACCGTGTGCTGCTGCTGCCATCTGAGTGGTGCTCCTAGCCTCTCGGGGCCCGGCCGGGCCTGCGGGGCCGCCGGCGGGTTGACGGGTTCCATTGTGCCGGGCCACACACCGACGGCCCAAAGCGGGTGGCGGGTCTATCGCGTCACACCGCCGCCGGGGCCCGTTGAGGGCTGCTGAGGCCTACTACTGGGGCCCGCTCAGGCCGGAAGCCCGGGCCCGGCGCTCAGGACCAGCGCTCAGGAGCAGCGCCCAGGCCCCGCGCTCAGACCGTGGTCGGGTCCTCGCCCCGGTCCAGCGCCTTCCACAGGTCGGCCGGGGTCTCGCTCTTCGCCGGGGCCTTGCGGGTGGGCGCCTCGTAGCGGCTGCCCATGGCCGGCCAGCTCCGGCCGTAGCGGAGGGTGAGCAGCCCGGCGACGGCCAGCAGCAGCCCGCCGGCCAGCGCCACCCAGGGCCAGCCGGTGTGGCCGACCTCGGTGGCCGCCGAGCCGGACAGCGCCAGCTTGCGGGCCGCCTCGGCGTCCAGCGCGGCGGTGTCGCCGGCGCCCGCGGCCGAGGCGGCTGCCGCGCCGAGGCCCGCCAGGAGGGTCAGCGCGCCGACCGCGAGCCGGCCCGCGCCGCGCACCGCGAACACCGCGACGGCCGCCGCCAGCCCCACCAGGGCCAGCCCGCCCGGGAGTTCGGAGATCGCGCCGCCGGAGACGGACACCGCCAGGGTGCCGGCCCGGCCCTCGGCCCAGACCCGGCCGACGGCGGTCAGCACCAGCACGGCGCTCAGCACGGTCAGCAGGAGCATCACGCCGAGCGTCCGGCGCCCCGACGCGGGGGCCGGCGGGGCGGGTACGGGGGTCTGGTCAGGTGCGCTCACCCGTCCACTATCCCCCGCCCGGCGTCCGGCCCCGCACCCGGGGTGGGCGGCCCGGCCGGGAACTCGTCCGTCCGCAGCACCAGCGTCCGCCCGGCGAGCGGCAGGAACAGGTCGTTGCCGAACGGCACCCGCTCCGCCTCCCGGTACCCGCCGTCGGCGGACGGCGCGGTGTGCACGGTGCAGGCCGCCGCCGCCGGGTCGACCACCACGTACAGCGGGATCCCGCTGCGCGCGTACGCCAGCGCCGCCTCGGCGAGGTGCGGCCGGGCCACCTCCAGGACGGCCTCGACGTCGCTCCCGGCGTACCGGCCCCGGCCGTCGGGCTCCGTCCCCGGGGCGGTCACCGTCAGGTCGGGGATCAGGTCGGGGACCCCGGCCGGGACGTCGGTCACGGCGCCGGACAGCACCCGGCCGTGCCCGCCCAGCTGGTCCTCGATCTGGGCGGCCGCATCGAGCACGACCACCCGCCGCAGTTCGTCGGGCGACACCTCGGACATCCCGGCCGCCTCCCTCGACGACTCACGGCTTACAGCTCACGACTGTCGACTCACGACAGTTCCGGCGTCCGCAGCGTATTGGCGGTGGCGACGGCCCGCAGCACGGCGGCCGCCTTGTTGCGGCACTCGGTGTCCTCCCCGTGCGGGTCGGAGTCCGCGACCACGCCCGCGCCGGCCTGCACGAAGGCGGTGCCGTCGCGCAGCACGGCGGTGCGGATCGCGATCGCGGTGTCGGAGTCCCCGGCGAAGTCCAGGTAGCCGACGCAGCCGCCGTACAGGCCGCGGCGGGTGGGCTCCAACTCCTCGATGATCCGCATCGCACGGGGCTTGGGCGCGCCGGACAGGGTGCCCGCCGGGAAGCAGGCGGTCAGCACGTCGAAGGCGGTCCGCCCGGGCGCCACCCGGCCGGTGACGGTGGAGACGATGTGCATCACGTGGCTGTAACGCTCGATGTGCATGAAGTCGACCACCTCCACGCTGCCCGGCTCGCAGACCCGGCCGAGGTCGTTGCGGCCCAGGTCGACCAGCATCAGGTGCTCGGCCCGCTCCTTGGGGTCGGCGAGCAGTTCGGCGGCCAGCGCCGCGTCCTCGTGCGGAGTGGCGCCGCGGTGCCTCGTCCCGGCGATCGGGTGCACCATCGCCTCGCCGCCGGTCACCTTGACCAGCGCCTCCGGGCTGGAGCCGACCACGTCGAAGCCGCCCTCGGCGGTGCCGTCCGGCCCCGGGAAGCGGAACAGGTACATGTACGGGCTGGGGTTGGTGGTGCGCAGCACGCGGTAGACGTCCAGCGCCGAGGCCGGGCAGGGCGCCTCGAAGCGCTGCGAGGGGACGACCTGGAAGGCCTCGCCGGCCCGGATCCGCTCCTTCACCACCTCCACCGCCGCCCGGTACGGCGCGCCGCCGAACGGGGAGCGGGCCTCGCCCGGCCCGGCCGGGGTGAAGGTGGCCAGGCCCGGGTCGACCGGCTTGAGCAGGTCGGCCTCCATGGCGTCCAGCCGGGCCACCGCGTCCGCGTAGGCCTCGTCCACGCCGCTGGCCAGGTCGTTGTGGTTGACGGCGTTGGCGATCAGCAGCACCGTGCCGTCGACGTGGTCGAGCACGGCGAGGTCGGTGGCGAGCATCATGGTCAGCTCGGGCAGCCGCAGGTCGTCCGGGTTGAGGTCGGGCAGCTTCTCCAGCCGGCGGACGACGTCGTAGCCCAGGTAGCCGACCAGGCCGCCGGTGAGCGGCGGCAGGCCGTCGTCGTCCCGGCGCGGGGTGTGCAGCGCCTCCAGCGCGGCGCGCAGCACCTGCAAGGGGTCACCGCCGGTCGGGATGCCGACCGGCGGGGTGCCCAGCCAGCGGGCCTCGCCGTCCTCCCCGACGGTGAGGACGGCGGCGCTGCGGACGCCGACGAAGGAGTAGCGCGACCAGCTGCGGCCCTGCTCGGCGGACTCCAGCAGGAAGGTGCCGGGCCGCTCCTCGGCGAGGCTGCGGTACAGGCCGATCGGGGTGAGACCGTCCGCGAGGAGCCTGCGGGTGACCGGGATGACCCGGGTGTCGACGGCGAGCTTGCGGAAGGCTTCGAGATCCATGGCGAGCGGCACCTTCTGGAGATCCGGTAGGAGGAGCAGGAGGAGAGGTCAGGCGAGCGGGAGCACGTCGGCGTCGAAGCAGGTGCGGTCGCCGGTGTGGCAGGCGGCACCGGTCTGGTCGACCTTCACCAGCAGAGTGTCGCCGTCGCAGTCCAGCGCCACCGACTTGACCGCCTGGGCGTGGCCGGAGGTGTCGCCCTTCACCCAGTACTCGCGGCGGCTGCGGCTCCAGTAGGTGCAGCGGCCGGTGGTGAGCGTGCGGTGCAGCGCCTCGTCGTCCATCCAGCCCAGCATCAGCACCTCGCCGGTGTCGTACTGCTGCGCGATCGCCGGGAGCAGGCCGTCCTCGGTGCGCTTGAGGCGCGCGGCGATCTCGGGGGCCAGGGCGGTGGTGCCGGGGGTGGCGGGTGTGGTGGACATGGGGCCATTGTTGCAGTCCGGCCCGCAGCCCCGGATGCGCCGTGCGCCCTGTGCCGTGCGCCTTGTGCGGTGGGCCCTACACGGTGCACTCACTACCTCCGGGCTGGATCCGTGCGGCCGGGGAGCCTATCCCGCCCCACCCCGAACCTCGCCGTAAAGGGGCGATTTCGGCCAACCGCCTGCCGGGCGGGCCCCGCGTGGGCCATCCTCATGGCCATGACCTCCGAGCAGCAGCCGCCCGCAGCCGCCGACCCCCGCCCGTCCCGGGGCCTGGTCCTCGCCGTCGTGGCCGTCCTGGCCGTGCTGCTCGCGGTGGTGGCCACCGTCCTGCTCTGGCCGGAGGAGCGCAAGCCCGCCGCCTCGCCACCCCCGCCCACCCCCACGGCCACCCCGACCCCGACACCCACCCCCACGCCGACACCCACCCCGACCAAGGCCCCGCCGTACGCCTTCTTCCCGGTCGGCGCCTGCTTCGACCACCCGCAGCTCAGCCCGGTGATCACCAAGGCCGAGGAGCGCCCCTGCACCGGCGAGCACGACGGCCAGGTGATCGCCGACCTGAAGCTGGCCGACGGCCTGACCGGCGAGATCCCGATCGCGCTCGCCATGCGCGAGGGCTGCAAGGAGGCAGAGGCCGCCGCCAAGGCCCGCCAGAACGACGGGAAGACGTACTACGGCCGCCAGTTCGGCCCCGCCCAGGCCAACTACCAGCAGGGCTGGCGGGACTACACCTGCACCCTGACGGCCTCCAACAAGCAGGGCGGCCCCAAGCTCACCGGCAACCTGCACTGACAGCCTCTATCGTGGCGCCATGTCGAACCACGCCCTCGCCGAACGCCACCGCCTCGCCGCACTCCTGGCCGCCGCCGGGCCGGACGCCCCCACCCTCTGCGCCGGGTGGACCACCCGCGACCTCGCCGCCCACCTGGTGATCCGGGAGCGCCGCGCCGACGCGGCAGCCGGCATCCGGGTCGGCGCCCTCGCCGACTGGACCCACCGGGTGCAGTCGGCGTACGCCGAACGCCCGTACGAGGAACTGCTGAAGCTCTTCCGCTCCGGCCCGCCGGTGTTCTCCCTGTTCGCCCTGCCCGGCGCCGACGAGGCCGCGAACACCGTCGAGTACTACGTGCACGCCGAGGACGTCCTGCGGGCCGCCGACGACTGGACGCCCTCCCCGGTGCCCGCCGGCCGCGCCGAAGCCCTGTGGCGCCGCCTGCCGCTGCTGGCCCGCCTGGAAGCCGGCCGCCGCTCCCCCGTCCGCCTGACCCTGCGCCGCCCCGACGGCCAGTCCCTCACCGTCGGCCCCGCCGGCTCCCCCACCGTCCAACTCACCGGCGAACCGGGCGACCTGGTCCTCTTCACCTACGGCCGCGGCACCCACACCACCCTCACCACAGACGGCTCCCCCGACGCCCTCGAAGCCCTCCGCCACGTCCTCCCCCTGCCTGCGCGGTAAAAGCGAGAAAAATGAAGCGGGGGGGCCCGGGCTTAACGGGGGGGGGGGCGCGACACACCATTCCAATGTGTTATGGGGGGGATTCGATAAAACACCCCGGGGGTGATATCAGCCCCCCT
>NZ_JBHWIO010000001.1:150084-209409 GCF_042732075.1 Kitasatospora sp. NPDC059812 | reverse complement strand
TCCAATATGTGTTGTGCGGCGGTCTGGGGGGGCTTTTTTTTTTATTCAGCCCGCCCCCCCGCCCCCCCTCCCCCCCGCGCCCCCCCCCCCTCGACGACCCAAGACCAAGAAGAATGGGAGGAGATCGGAAACTCCCCGCTGGCTATCAGCTCCGCCACGAATCGAGGGAGACGCTCGGGCCATCGGTGAGATAGCCGATCAGAGCGCCCCTGGTAGTGGAGACGAATTCCTCCGGTACGGCACCGACGCCGACCCACGCAACGTCCGAGTGCTTGGCAGGTTCCCCGTTCGCGAGCTCACCGGACCACCGGTGAGCCGCGAAAACGACGGTCAGGAAGCCGTTGGGAGCCTCGACGCCGCGAGCACCGTGGATGACGTGGACAAGTTGCAAGTCCTCGGGAGCGACGACGAGCCCGGTCTCCTCCCTGAGCTCGCGAACCGCCGTCTCCGTGATCGGCTCGCCTGGTTCGCTCTTGCCGACCGGCAGATCCCACAGGCCCTGCGCGAACTTGGCCCTGGGCCCCCGCCGAAGAAGAACGACACGTTGAGCTTCAAGGTCATGGACGATGACGGCGGCGACCAGCAGAGTCATCGACTCCGTAGCGGGATTGAGAGCAGTCATCTGATCGGCGGTCGGCTGAGCCACGTCGGTCGGTTCCTTCCTGCGGTACGACTGTTGCGAAGAAGCGCGTCGGTCCTTCCAAACGCCCGACCAACGCCGAGGGCACGTGCATTCTCGATCAGCGCCGCGCAGGAGCGGGGCTGATCGAGACCGAGCGCCCGACGAGCCAGGACCCACATCATCCACCCAGCTTCTGAGATGCTGTCGTTCCGTCGAAAGGGGCCTCAGCGATGCGGTGGAAGATCCACGGGGAACGTCCGATCTACGAGAACCCCTGGGTGAACCTGTGGCTCGCCGACGTCGAGCAGCCCGACGGACACCGCTGGGAACACCACGTGGTCAAACTGCGGCACCTCGCGGTGGCCGCCGTCGTGAACAGCGAGAAGCAGGTCCTCATGATGTGGCGGCACCGCTTCATCACCGACACCTGGGCCTGGGAACTCCCGATGGGGCTGATCGAGCCCGACGAGACCCCTGCGGAGGCGGCAGCCCGGGAGGCGCTGGAGGAGACCGGTTGGAAGGTCGGTGAGGTCAAACCGCTGATCTACGCCCAGCCGGCGAACGGCATCACGGACTCCGAGCACTTCGTCTTCCGAGCCGATGCGGTCGAGTACACGGGACCGCCCACCGAGCGCAACGAGTCCGACCGGATCGAGTGGATTCCCCTGTCCGCGCTGCGCGGCATGGTCGACCGCCGCGAGATCGTCAGCAGCGGCACGCTCGTGGGCGTGCTCTACCTGCTCCTGGACGAGGCCGGTCTCTGAATCACCTGGCTATGCCGGTGATCCGGTCGACCAGATCCACGACCGAGGCGCTGCTGCGGTAGGGCCCAAGGAGCCAACGGAACTCCTGGAGGTGGGCAACCACTCGGGGAGACTCAACAACCGCCGTGAGGTCGAGGGCCTTTGTGGCAGTGGCGCAAGCCAACTCGACCTCTCGTCGTTGGAGTTGGGTCCGCGCGAGCCAGAAGGTGTGGAACGCGCGCCCTCTGAGGTTCGTCGTTGACTCGGTCCGCAGCGCTTCGGCGATGAGGGGTTCGGCAGCGATGGCTTCCCCCATTTGGCCAAGGGCGATTCCGGTATCCACGGTGAGCTTGGTGTGATCGAAGTACTGGACCCACGCGGGGTCGTCGTCGCCCTCGGTGATGCGCTCGAAGCGCTGGTGCGCTTCGGTGATCGCACGGCGGGCCGCCTCCTGATCGTTCGCACTCGCGTGGCCGAAGGCTTCGCGCATCAACAGCATGGCCAGCAACCTCGGAGTACCACCGCCAAGACGCGCATTGTCCTGTGCGGCCCGAGCCAGCGCGATCGCTCCCTGCGCATTGTCCTGGTAGGTCGCCTGAAGGCTGAGACATGCGAGCACGTTGGCGATGAACAGGCGATCGTCGGCCTCTCTGGCGAACCGGAGCGATTCGGTGAAGTAGCCCTGTGCCGTGCTGTACTGCCGCGCGTCGAAGTACGTCCAGCCGGCAAGGCGGGCGAGTTCGGCCGCGATGCCATGAAGACTGCGCCGACAGTTCGGGTCAGCTGTATCCCTTACTGCGCCTGCAACATACCTGAGTTGACCAATCACAGCGGGCCGGAGCGCCCCGCCGCCGTGTTGGTCGTCGCGCCGCCAATAGTCCTCGATGGACACCTGGAGGGAGCGGAGGACAGTGGGCGTGACCCTGGTTCCGGCTGCGATGGCGAGGATGTCATCCACATTGCCCCTCATTGGCGAACCCTCGGCCTGCCACGAAACGCGAACAGGATCAGCCGACACTGCCGCGCCTTCGTGAGGCGCGGCAGGCTGTTCCCAACAACGGTCTGCCAGCCCGAGCATACGGCCGGGAATCTTTAAGCCGTCCGCGATGCGCTCGATGACGGACATGTTGGTGATCTTCGGCCGCCCCTTCATCACCTCCCCCACCCTGCTGGGCGTCAACTCACACGCCCGGGCGATGCGCGAAGGATGGAATCCCCCTTTGTGCTTGGCGAGTTGGAAGATCTGGGCGAAGTCCCGCTCCCTGCAAGCCGCCACCATCTCAGGGTCCGCGAGCAGTCGGCTGGGCAGCCCAGGTGACTCTGTGGACTCGCTCACGACCAGCCACCCCCGTCACCAGAAGGATCATCGCTCAGCGTAGCGCGAGATAACTGACCGCAAGTTTACCCATCATGGGTACACACGCTGGCCTTATCTGAGGGCTGCCGTCTCGGGATTCTGAGAGTCGTCCGGACAGATGCCCGGAGCACCCGACTGAGACGGTCCCGCCGATGAACTACACCGACACCGCCACAATCCCGACCCCGCGATCCTGGGACGTCGAACCGGATCCGGAGGCCGTCCGACCGACGCGTCAACTGATCCGGCACAGCGCCGAATCCTGGCGCGCGCCGTTGTCGGACACCGCGTTGCGGGACGTCGAGTTGTGCGCCGACGAGCTGCTGGCCAACGCCATCGAGCACGTGAGGGAGCGCTGCCGCGTCACGGTCCGGTGGACTGGGGTCCGCCTCCGGGTCGAGGTCGCGGACAGGAGTCCGCAGCCGCCGGTGAGGAGCGCGGCGGGCGACATGGCCACCGGCGGCCGCGGCCTGCTCCTGGTGGAGACGCTGACCCACTCCTGGGGCTGGTACCCGGCGGAGGAGGGCAAGGTGGTCTGGTTCGAGGCGGCGCCCGACCAGGTCGTGGCGGGAGACACGCGGCTCGCCGCACCAACCCTTCCAGCTCGTGTTCATGCCCGGCCGGAAGCCGCGGTGAGCGCTTCTTCCGCCTCGTCTCGTTACGAGATCCGCCTGATCGACTCCCGAGGCCCCCACTTCTTCCTGCTGGAGTGCTGGGGGATCTACGACCGCGAACAGCACGATTACGTGCGCGTTCCGGGTTCCTCGGACCGGATCAGGCGCTTCTACACCAAGTCGGCCGCCGAGTCCCAGCTGCGCCACTCAGGCACCTGACGAGCTCTCCCGGATGCGTGGGAGGGCGGCCGAACTCGGGCTCCCCTGCAAGGAGCCGCCCCCGGCTGCGGATATCAGTGGGCGGGTGCAGACTCGCAGAGGGCCGGGGAGGGTGCGTGCGCGCGCCCGACGGAACCGGCCCCTGGTCACGTCTTCCGTCGCGCTCCGCCACCCAACTGCGGGGCCTGCGCGAGAAGCTGGCCCCGCACACCGCCCACGCGGGGGTTCGCGCCTTCCTAGAGGCCGGGTAGGTGCAGAAGCTTGCGCAGTTGCCGGGCCACCAAGTCCTCGTCCAGCCCGTGTACCGGGGTGAAGCCGAGCTTCTGAGCAGCGGCGAGATTCTCCTCGCTGTCGTCCACGAACAGGCACTCCGTGGCGCGGACATCAAGGTTTTCCAGCACGATCCGGAAGGCCGCAGGTTCGGGTTTGCGGACACCGTGCTCTGCCGACAGCACCACCACATCGAAGGTGCCGTGCAGGTCGAAGCCGGTGTACGGGTCGTAGGGCTGCCTGCCGAGGCTGTTGGACAGTACCGCGGTCCGGATCCCTGCCGCACGGGCTTCCCGTGCGACCCGGAGGACCGGGTAGGCCGGAAAGGCGTCGTGGAGGTATCGGCCCAGCAGGTTGTCCGGCTTCACGCCCATCAGGGTCGCGAACCCGCTGTTCCAGTCCTCCTGGCTGATCTGGCCGAGTTCGAGGCGGCGGAACAGGTCCTGCCCTCGGGGGGCGGCCCAGGCTCGCAGGAAGGTTCCCCGGGCGATCCTCTCCCGATCCTCGAACCACGTGATGACCTCGACCATGTTCGAGGTCAGGACACCGAAGAAGTCAAAGATCACCGCGCGAAACGAAGGCACTCCAGCTCGCTCCATCCGCAAAGCGTACGGGCCACCCTCAGCGTCCCGACACCCCGCCGAACGAGAGTTGCCTCAGGCCGATCGTCCCGGGCCCAGCCGACAACTTACGGTGGAAGGCGGTGCCGCGTTGGTCAGTCGCGCGTCTTGGCCGGCGGCTGCACCGAACGCTCAAACGGCGCGCTCACCGTCGTCGCCCTCGCTGCGGTGCCGTCGGCCTCCGGGCCGACTCTGGGAGCCTGGACGACGTGACCACCACCCGCCTTCACTGGGCAGACCTGCCCGGCTCCGTACACCGGGCCGTCACCGCCCGCCTCGGGACGCCGGTCCTTGCCGCACAGACCGTCTCGGCCGGTTTCAACTCCAAGATCGCCGCCAAACTCAGCACCGCCAGGGGCGCCGTCTTCGCCTTCGCGCAGGCTCAGGCCCGGATGTGGGCCGAGATCGCCGGAGACGATCCGGACCCGTGGACTGCCGGGCTGAACCGGGCGGCTCAGCAGTGGGCCCGTTTCCGCGGGCGCAGCTGAGGTCTGCGGCCGCTCCCCCGGCTGCGGATGTCAGTGGGCGGGTGCAGACTCGCAGAGGGTCGGGGAGGGTGCGTGCGCGCGCCCGACGGAACCGGCCTGGTCACGTCTTCCGTCGAAGGGGCACCACCTCATGCTCACCACCGACTTTCCGGCCGGCGCGCCCTGCTGGATCGACCTCGGCAGCCCGGACATCCCCGCCACCGCCGAGTTCTACGGCAAGGTCTTCGGCTGGACGTTCCGGTCCGGCGGCCCGGAGGCGGGCGGCTACGGCTTCTTCCAGCTGGGCGGCAGGACGGTCGGCGCCGTCGGCCCGCTCGACGAGGGTGACCAGCCGACCTGGACGACGTACTTCCGTACGGCCGACGTGAACGCCACCGCGCAGGCCGCCGAGCAGGCGGGCGGTTCGGTCCTGGTCCCGCCGATGGATGTCATGGGCGAGGGGTGGTTCGCCCAGTTCGCCGACCCGCAGGGGGCCAGGTTCGCGGTCTGGCAGCCGGGCGCGACCACCGGTCTGGACGTGGTGTCGGAGGACGGCACGCTGGTCTGGTCCGAGCTGCACACTTCGGACCAGGGCGCCGGGTTCGGCTTCTACCAGGCGCTGTTCGGCTGGCGGGTGGAGAAGTTCGAGCCGGCTCCGGGCATGGACTACCGGGTGATCTCGACTTCCGAGGGCGACCAGCAGGCCACGGCCTTCGGCGGCATCGCCCCGACGATGCAGCCGGGTCAGCCCTCCGCCTGGACGCCGTACTTCGCCGCCGACGACGTGGACGCGGTGATCGCGAAGGCGACGGCGGCCGGCGGCTCGGTGCTGATGCCCGCGGAGACCGTGCCGAACGTCGGGCGGCTGGCCTGGCTGGCGGACCCGCACGGTACGCCGTTCGCGCTGATCAAGGGCGAGCCGCCGCAGGCCTGAGAACGCAGGAGACCTGAGAACGCGGAAGGGCCCGCCACGCACCAGCGCGGCGGGCCCTCAAGCCGTACGGCCGGTCACCGCACCGGGTGCCCGGCCTCCCGCAGCGCGTCCTTGACCTGCCCGATCCGCAGGTCCCCGAAGTGGAAGACGCTCGCGGCGAGCACCGCGTCCGCACCCGCCTCGACGGCCGGCGCGAAGTCGGCGAGCTTGCCGGCGCCGCCGGAGGCGATGACGGGCACGGAGACGGTCTTGCGGACGGCCCGGATCATCTCCAGGTCGTACCCGTCCTTGGTGCCGTCGGCGTCCATCGAGTTGAGCAGGATCTCGCCGGCGCCGAGTTCGGCCGCGCGCCCGGCCCATTCGACGGCGTCGAGGCCGGTGCCCTTGCGCCCGCCGTGGGTGGTGACCTCGTAGCCGGACGCGGTCTCGGTGCCGGGAGGGCAGCGCCGGGCGTCCACGGACAGCACCAGGACCTGCCGCCCGAAGCGCTGGGCGATCTCGCGGACCAGTTCCGGCCGGGCGATGGCGGCGGTGTTGACGCCGACCTTGTCGGCGCCGGCCCGCAGCAGCTTGTCGACGTCCTCGACGGCGCGGATGCCGCCGCCGACGGTGAGCGGGATGAAGACCTGTTCGGCGGTGCGGCGGACCACGTCGTAGGTGGTTTCCCGGTCGCCGGAGGAGGCGGTGATGTCGAGGAAGGTCAGCTCGTCGGCGCCCTCGGCGTCGTAGAGCTTGGCCATCTCGACCGGGTCGCCGGCGTCGCGCAGGTTCTGGAAGTTGACGCCCTTGACCACCCGCCCGGCGTCGACGTCCAGGCAGGGGATGACACGTACGGCGAGGGTCACGGCTGTTTGCCTTCCAGGGTCTTTGCCAGCCCGGATCGATAGGCGTCGAGCTCGATCTCGACCATCATCCGGGAGTCGATCAGCCCGTCGACCACCACCATGGTGGCCACCGGGCGGGCGGCGTCGAAGAGTTGGTGGTGGGCGCGGCCCACCTCGTCGGCGTCGCGGACGTGGGTGATGTACATCCGGGTGCGGACCACGTCGTCCGCCGTCAGACCGTACGCGGCGAGGGCGTTGAGCCCGACGCCGAACGCGGCGAGGGTCTGCCGGTAGGGGTCTCCCTCGTGCTCGATCCGGCCGTCCACCCAGGCGGTGGAGCCGGCCACGTGCACGTGGTCTCCCGCGGCGACCGCCCGCGAGTAGCCGAACTGGTCCTCCCAGGGGGAGAATCCGCCGACCCTGCCACGTACGATCCGACGTTCCGTCATCCTGAAACCGCCTCCAGGGCCTCTTCGAGGGTGAACTTCTGCTCGTAGAGTGCCTTGCCCACGATGGCGCCCTCGACACCCGCACCGACCAGGCCGGCGATGGCGCGCAGGTCGTCGAGCGAGGAGACGCCGCCGGAGGCGACGACGGGGCGGTCGGTGGCGGCGCAGACGTCGCGCAGCAGCTGCAGGTTGGGGCCGGTCAGGGTGCCGTCCCGGTTGACGTCGGTGACGACGTAGCGGGCGCAGCCCTCCTGGTTGAGCCGCTCCAGCACCTCGAAGAGCTGGCCGCCGTCGCGGGTCCAGCCGCGGCCGCGCAGGGTGGTGCCGACGACGTCCAGGCCGACGGCGATCTTGTCGCCGTGCTCGGCGATGGCCTTGGCGACCCACTCGGGGGCTTCCAGGGCGGCGGTGCCGAGGTTGACCCGGGTGCAGCCGGTGGCGAGCGCGTTGGCGAGCGACTCGTCGTCGCGGATGCCGCCGGACAGCTCGACCTTGATGTCGAGGCGGCCGGTGACCTCGCGCAGCAGCTCGTAGTTGGTGCCGGTGCCGAAGGCGGCGTCGAGGTCGACCAGGTGCAGCCACTCGGCGCCGGCGTTCTGCCAGGTGAGGGCGGCGGCGAGCGGTTCGCCGAAGGAGGTCTCGGTGCCGGACGCGCCCTTGACCAGGCGGACGGCCTGGCCGTCCCGGACGTCGACGGCGGGAAGCAGTTCGAGGCGGCTCATAGTCACAACTCTTCCAAGCTCAGAGGGTGTTGACCCAGTTGGTCAGGAGGGCGGCGCCGGCGTCGCCGGACTTCTCGGGGTGGAACTGGGTGGCCCAGAGCGGGCCGTTCTCGATGGCGGCGACGAAGGGCTGCCCGTGGGTGGCCCAGGTGACGAGCGGGGCGTGGATCCGTGCGCTGTGGGTCTCCAGCTCCCAGTGCCGCACACCGTAGGAGTGCACGAAGTAGAAGCGGCTCTGCGGGTCGAGGCCGGCGAACATCCGGCTGCCCTCGGGCACGTCGACGGTGTTCCAGCCCATGTGCGGGATGACGGGGGCGTCCAGCGGCTCGACGACGCCGGGCCACTCGTCGCAGCCGGCCGTCTCCACGCCGTGCTCGACCCCCTTCTCGAAGAGGATCTGCATGCCGACGCAGATGCCCATGACGGGGCGGCCCCCGGCGAGCCGGCGGCCGATGATCCAGTCGCCCCGGACGGACTTCAGGCCGCGCATGCAGGCCTCGAAGGCGCCGACGCCGGGGACGAGCAGGCCGTCCGCGTTCATCGCGGTGTCGTAGTCGGAGGTGACGGTGACGTCCGCCCCGGTCCGTTCGAGCGCGCGCTGCGCGGAGCGGAGGTTGCCCGACCCGTAGTCGAGGACGACGACGTTCTTGCCCATGTTCAGGTGTCCAGTCTCTCTACGTGTCCGGAGCTCACGTGTCCAGAGCCCATGTATCCAGCGTCCATGCGGCTAGAGGCGCATGATGCCGGAGGCCAGGCACATGACCGAGCCGAACGCGAGCACCAGGATGACGCCCTTGGGCAGCTTCTGCTTCCAGAACGAGATCACGCCGCCGGCCAGGAAGAGGCCGACGAAGATGAGGGCGAGGGTCGCCTTGCTCACAGTGCACCCTTGGTCGAGGGGAGGATTCCGGCCGCGCGCGGGTCGCGCTCGGCGGCGTAGCGCAGGGCTCGGGCGAGCGCCTTGAACTGGCATTCCACGATGTGGTGGGCGTTGCGCCCGTACGGCACGTGGACGTGCAGGGCGATCTGCGCCTGGGCCACGAAGGACTCCAGGATGTGCCGGGTCATCGTGGTGTCGTACGAGCCGATCATCGGCGCCATGTTCTCGGGCTCGGTGTGCACCAGGTACGGCCGGCCGGAGAGGTCCACGGTGACCTGGGCGAGCGACTCGTCCAGCGGCACCGTGCAGTTGCCGAAGCGGTAGATGCCGACCTTGTCGCCGAGCGCCTGCTTGAAGGCGGCGCCGAGCGCGAGGGCGGTGTCCTCGATGGTGTGGTGGGTGTCGATGTGCAGGTCGCCGTCGGTCTTGACGGTGAGGTCGAAGAGACCGTGGCGGCCGAGCTGGTCGAGCATGTGGTCGTAGAACCCGACGCCCGTGGAGATGTCGGTCTTCCCGGTGCCGTCGAGGTCGATCTCGACCAGGACCGCGGTCTCCTTGGTGGTGCGTTCGACGCGTCCGATGCGGGACATACGGGTTACAGCTCCTTGATCACTGTTCGAACGGCGTCCAGGAAGGCGTCGTTCTCTGCGGGCGTGCCGGCGGTGACGCGCAGCCACCCGGGGACGCCGTTGTCACGGACCAGGACGCCCTGGTCGAGGATGGCCTGCCAGACGGCGTGGGTGTCGGCGAAGCGGCCGAACTGGACGAAGTTGGCGTCCGAGTCGGTGACCTCCAGGCCGAGCCCGCGCAGCGCGTCGACCAGCCGGTCGCGCTCCGCCTTGAGCCGGCCGACGTACCCGAGCAGGGTGTCGGTGTGCTCCAGGCAGGCCAGCGCGGTGGCCTGGGTGACGGACGACAGGTGGTACGGCAGGCGGACCAGCTGCACCGCGTCCACCACGGCCGGGTCGGCGGCCAGGTAGCCCAGGCGCAGCCCAGCCGCGCCGAAGGCCTTGGACATGGTGCGGGAGACCACCAGGTTGGGGCGGCCCTCGATGAGCGGCAGCAGCGAGGCCCGGTGCGAGAACTCGACG
Organism: Kitasatospora sp. NPDC059812; assembly: GCF_042732075.1. Lineage (NCBI taxonomy): Bacteria > Bacillati > Actinomycetota > Actinomycetes > Kitasatosporales > Streptomycetaceae > Kitasatospora > Kitasatospora sp. NPDC059812. The sequence goes on along the minus strand of NZ_JBHWIO010000001.1, from coordinate 199,597 downwards.
TACGCCTCGTCGACGACGACCAGGCTGGGCCCGGCGGCCTGCGCGGCCTCGTACAGCCGCAGCACGGTGTCGGCGGCGACGGCGGTGCCGGTCGGGTTGTTCGGCGAGCAGATGAAGACCACGTTCGGCCGGTGCTCGGCGATCGCGCCGAGGGCGGCGTCCAGGTCAATGGTGAAGTCGTCGTTGCGCGGGCCGGAGATCCACTCGGTGCCGGTGCCCCGGGAGATCAGCGCGTGCATCGAGTAGGAGGGCTCGAAGCCGAGCGCGCTGCGGCCGGGGCCGCCGAAGGTCTGCAGCAGCTGCTGGAGCACCTCGTTGGAGCCGTTGGCGGCCCAGACCTGCTGCCGGGTGACGGCGAAGCCGGTGGTCCGGCCGAGGTACGCGGCGAGGCCTTCGCGCAGTTCGACGGCGTCCCGGTCGGGGTAGCGGTTGAGGTTGCGGGCGGCCTCGGCGACGCGTTCGGCGATCCGGGCGACCAGCTCCTCGGGGAGCGGGTACGGGTTCTCGTTGGTGTTCAGCTGGACGGGCACGTCCAGCTGCGGCGCGCCGTACGGGGACTGGCCGCGCAGCTCGTCGCGGATGGGGAGGTCGTCGATCCGAGTCACCCGAGTCGCACCAGCCACCGGAGTCGCACCAGCCTCAGAAGTCACAGGAGTCACAGAAGAAGTAACAGCAGTCACGATCCCGGCACCGTCCAGTCGAAGCGCGCCTTGATCGCGTCGCCGTGCCCGGGCAGGTCCTCGGCGTTGGCGAGGTTGACCACGTGCGCGGCGACGTCGGCGAGCGCGTCCCGGTCGTACTCGACGACCTGGACGCCGCGCAGGAAGGTCTGCACGGACAGGCCCGAGGAGTGGCAGGCGCAGCCGCCGGTGGGCAGCACGTGGTTGGAGCCGGCCGCGTAGTCGCCCAGCGAGACCGGCGTCCAGCGGCCGATGAAGACGGCGCCCGCGTTGACGACCTTGGCGGCCGCCGCGTGCGGGTCCCGGGTCTGGATCTCCAGGTGCTCGGCCGCGTAGGCGTTGACCACGGCGAGGCCCTGCTCCAGGTCGTCGACCAGGATGATCCCGGACTGCCGGCCGCCCAGCGCCTCGGCGACCCGCTCGCTGTGCTTGGTCCTGGCGACCTGAACGGCGAGTTCCGCCTCGACCGCGTCGGCCAGCGCCGGCGAGTCGGTGACGAGCACCGAGCCGGAGGTCGGACCGTGCTCGGCCTGGCTGATCAGGTCGGCGGCCACGTCGGAGGGCAGCGCGCTGTCGTCGGCGAGGACGGCGATCTCGGTCGGGCCGGCCTCCGAGTCGATGCCGATCCGGCCGGCGAAGAAGCGCTTGGCGGCGGCCACGTAGATGTTGCCGGGGCCGGTGACCATGTTGACCGGCGCGCACTCCTCGGTGCCCAGCGCGAACATCGCCACGGCCTGGGCGCCGCCGACGGAGTACACCTCGTCCACGCCGAGCAGCGCGCAGGCCGCCAGGATGGTCGGGTGGACGCGGCCGTCGAACTCCTTCTGCGGCGGGGACGTCACGGCGATGCCCTGGACGCCCGCCTCCTGGGCCGGCACCACGTTCATCACCACGGAGGACGGGTAGACGGCCAGCCCGCCCGGCACGTACAGGCCGACGCGCTCCACGGGCACCCAGCGCTGGGTGACGGTGCCGCCCGGCACCACCCGGGTGGTGTGCTCGGTGCGGCGCTGGTCGGCGTGCACGGCGCGGGCCCGGCGGATCGACTCCTCCAGCGCGGCCCGCACCTTCGGGTCCAGCGTCTCCAGGGCCTCGGTCAGCTGCTCGGCCGGGACACGGGTCGACTCCAGCCGGACGCCGTCGAAGCGCTCGGTGATCTCGATCACGGCCGCGACCCCGCGATGGCGTACGTCCTCGGCGATCGGCCGCACCTTCTCCAGGGCGGCCGCCACGTCGAACTCGGCACGGGGCAGCAGGTCACGCGGGTCGTCCAGCGAGCCGCGGAGGTCGATTCGAGAGATCACGCCACCCAGTGTAAGGAGTGGCCGGAACCCCTGGTCCCGCATTTCAGTCCGTGATACGAAAGGCGAGACGACCGGGGGGACGGGGAAAACCATGCTGGAGCACGCTCCGGAGGGCTGGACCGATACGGAGCGTGAGCTCTGGGAGGCCTTCCGTCGCGGCAACGTCTTCGACCGGCGGAGTGGCGACGCCGCCACCGACGACCCGTTCGGGGACGCCGCCTGGGGCCCCGGGCGCACCGTCCGGGCCAGGGTGCTCGCCCATCTGCTGCTGGCCGGCCCGGCCGCCGCCACCGGGCGGGTCGCTTCGCTGCGGCTCAACGGCGTGCTGGTCACCGGCGCGCTCAACCTGGCCGGCGGCGCCATCGGCCACTACGTCGAGCTCCGCGAGTGCCGTTTCGAGCGCAAGATCCTCATCTCGGAGGCCTCGGCCTCGACGCTGCGCTTCGTCACCTGCCTGATCCCCCGCCTGGAGGCCTCCCGGCTCACCACCACCGGCGACCTCCATCTGGCCCGCTGCCGGATACCCGAGGGCGTACGGCTCACCGACGCCAAGGTCGGCACCGACCTGCTGCTCAACCAGACCGTCCTGGGCGGCGACCGCTACGGCCGCGCGCTGTCCGCCGACGGCCTGGCCGTCCACCAGGATTTCGAGGCCGAACGCGTCGATGTGCAGGGCGAGTTGAGCCTGCGCACGGCCCGGATAGGCGGCCGGCTGTCGCTGCGCGGCGCCCAGCTGCACGCCGTCCCGCAGAACCGCACCTGCCTCAACGCCGTCCGGCTCACCGTCGGCCACACCCTCTACCTGACCAGCTCCGCCGACGGCGGCTGGTTCGGCTCCCGCAGCTACTACGGCTCCGGCTACGGCCAGAACCCGCCGCCCGGCGCCCCCAGCACCCCGTTCCGCGCCTTCGGCCGGGTCCGGCTCTCCGACGCCCGCTTCGAGAGCGCCTGCCTGATCTCCGGCGAGTTCCACCTGGAGGGTGACGACGAGCTCTCGCTGCGCCGCATCCACACCCCCGAGCTGCGGTTCACCTGCCGGGTCCGCCCCACCGGCACCGTCTCGCTCTCCCGCGCCCGGGTCGGCAACCTCGTCGACACCCCGGACGCCTGGCCGCGCGGGCGCCACCTGGGCCTGACCGGCTTCGTCTACGAGGTGCTGCGCCCGGTCGGGCCCTTCAGCGTCCAGCAGCGGATCGCCTGGCTGGAGGGCTCCTCGGTGGACTTCCAGCCCGAGTCCTACGAGCAGCTCGCCGCCGCCCTGCGCCGCGACGGCGCCGACGACGACGCCCGCGAGGTGCTGTACGCCAAGCAGCGCCGCCGCCACCGGACCCTCCCGCTGCCCGCCCGGATCTGGGGCCGCGTCCAGGACGCCACCGTCGGCTACGGCTACCGCCCCGGCCGGGCCGGCCTGTGGCTGCTGCTCGCCTGGGCGCTGGGCAGCGTCTGGTTCGCCACCCACCCGCTGGAGCCGCTGAAGGCCGACGAGCACCCGCACTGGAACCCGGTGCTGTACACGCTCAGCCAACTGGTCCCGGTCGTCGAGCTCGGCCAGCAGGGCTGGAACCCCGGGGGCCTCAGCCAGTACGTCACCGCCGGGCTGGTGATCGTCGGCTGGCTGCTCGCCACCACCGTCGTGGCCGGCGCCACCCGCATGCTGCAACGGGGCTGACCGCCCCGGCGGGCCGCCCTCGGGCGCAACCCCGACGCGCCGCGACCGCGCGGGGAACTACGCTGTCCGCCGTGACAGAACGGCTCCCGCTCTTCCCGCTGAACAACGTGCTCTACCCGGGCCTCGTGCTGCCCCTGAACGTCTTCGAGGAGCGTTACCGCCGTCTCGTCGCCGACCTGCTCCAACTACCGGCCGACACGCCGCGCCGCTTCGGCGTGCTCGCCATCAAGGACGGCCGCGAGGTCTCCCCGGTCCGCCCCGACGAGGGCCCGGCCGGGCCGCTCGACGGCCTCGGCACCGCCACCGGGGACCCCCTGGAGGCGATGTTCCACATCGGCTGCGTCGCCGACGTCGCCTCCGTCCAGGAGCAGCCGGACGGCCGCTACGAGCTGCTGGTCACCGGCACCACCCGGTTCCGGCTCCGCTCGGCGGACGTCTCCGGCCCGTACCTGACCGGCGAGGCCGAACTCGTCGAGGAACAGCCCGGCGAAGGCTCCGGCGCCCTCGCCGCCGAGGTCGAGCGGGCCTTCCGGGTCTACCAGAAGCGCCTCGCCGGGGCCCGCGAGGCCAGCACGGTCGGGCGCCAGGAGCTCCCGGACGACCCGCAGGTGCTCTCCTACCTGGTCGCCGCCGCCTCGGTGTTCGAGACCCCGGTCAAGCAGCAGCTGCTGGCCTGCCCCGACACCGCCCAGCGGCTGCGCACCGAACTCGACCTGCTGCGCCGCGAGAGCTCCGTGCTCAGCTGGCTGCCGTCGCTGCCCGCCGTCGACCTCACCCGCCAGTCGTTCAGCCCCAACTGATCCGGGAAGCCCGCACGCTGATCCGGAGAACCCGCACGCTGACCCGGGCAGCCCGCACGTTGATCCGGAAAACCCGCACGCTGACCCGGGAAGCCCGCACGCTGGCCCGGAAAACCCGCACGGCGAAGAAGGAGCCCCACATGGCGAAGAAGCCGAAGAAGGGCGGGCAGGGCACCCCCGCCACCGTCGCCCTGGAGACCGCCGCCGTCCCGTTCACCGTGCACGCCTACGAGCACGACCCGGCCGCCGCCTCCTACGGCGGCGAGGCCGCCGAGGTCCTGGGCGTCGCCGCCGAGCGGGTCTTCAAGACCCTGGTCGCCGACGTGGACGGCGTGCTCACCGTCGGCGTGGTCCCGGTCGCCGGGCAACTCGACCTCAAGGCCCTCGCCGCCGCCGTCGGCGGCAAGCGCGCCGCCATGGCCGATCCGGCGGCCGCCGAGCGTAGCAGCGGCTACGTCCTCGGCGGCATCTCCCCGCTCGGCCAGCGCCGCCCGCTGCGGACCGTGGTCGACGCCAGCGCGCTCACCCACCCCACCGTCTACGTCTCCGGCGGGCGCCGCGGCCTGGAGGTCGAACTCGCCCCGGCCGACCTGGTCACCCTGACCGGCGCCCGCACCGCACCGATCGCTCGCTGACCCCGGCCGACGGGCCCCCCGCCCTCTCTGACCCCCCCCCCCCCGCGCGCGCGGCCCCCCCCCCCCCGCCCCCCCCCCCCCCCGCGCCCCCCCCCCCCCCGCCCCCCGCCCCCCCCCGGGGGGGGGCCCGGGCCTACGCGGTCAGCCCTGCCCGCGCTCCCCCGGCCGCGCAGCGTCCTCCGGCCGAACACCGTCGTCCGCCCGCACGGCGTCCTGCGGAGGCCACACAGCGCCGTCCGCGGGGGCCTGCGGCGCAGCCGCCCCGTACGGCCCGGCCCAGTACGGCGGCGGGTCCTCCTCGCGCTTGCCGAACGCCGCCGACAGCGCCAGCAGCACCACCATCGCCGCCATCGGCCACACCAGCAGCGCCCCCAGCGCGCCGAGGTCGATGCTCGCGTCGAAGTGCCCGCCGTTGCCGACCCGCCGGGCTTCGGCGATCAGGTCGTTGCTGGGGCCGAGCCACCGGCCGAGCCGCCAGGCGCCGACCGAGCCGAGGAGTCCGCCGACCATCAGTCCGAGCGCGACCGCGATGCCGCCGCCGCGCTGCCGGGTGGCCAGGAAGGCCCCGAGCGCGGTCAGGAGGCCGGCGCCGAGCGCGATCAGGGCGAAGACCGCGTCGGCCCCCGCCCGCTGTTCGCCTTCGGGGTCGGCGTAGAGGATGCGGTCGCCGTCCACGACCAGCGGCACCTTGGGCGCGAGCCAGACCCACAGCCCTGCCATCACCAGTCCGACCGCGATGCAGGCCAGTACCGTGCCCGCGCCGAGCCGCAGCTCGGGCAGCAGCCGCTCCTTGAGCGTGGGGCCCGGCGACTGCGCGACCGCGAGGCCGGCCGGCGGCGGGGTCCCGGCGTCGGGGGCGGGCGGCGGCGCGTACGGATCGGGGGTGATGTCCGGCACCGCGTCCGCGGCGGCGCGGGTGGGGTCCGGAGGTGTGTTCGGTACGGTCACAGGCCCCATCGTTTCACGATCGCGGCCGGGACGAGCCGCCGCCCGTGCCTCCCGGAGCCGGACCCCGCACCGCGCGGAGCCGGACCCCGGGCGGCCCCCGGGACACCCCCTACCGGGAGACGGCCCGCCGGTAGGCCCAGGTGGCGATCGCCAGCGACACCACGCCGACGCCCGCGCAGACGGCGAGGTCGCCCGCGATCAGCGCCCAGTCCGGGTCGGGTTCGAACGTCCGGGCGAAGGCCTCGACGCCGTACGTGGAGGGCAGCAGGTCGCGCAGCCACAGGACGGGCTGCGGGAGGTGGTCGACGGGCAGCACGCCGAGCAGCAGCGCCGCCGACATGCCGAGCTGCCCGAGCATGGTGGCGATCTCCTGGCGGGGCGCGAGCAGCCCGCAGGCGGCCCCGAGCCCGGACAGGGCGGCTCCGGCGAGCGGGACGACGGCCAGCAGCACCCACAGCTGCCCGAGCGGCAGCCCGAACATCACGGCGCCGAAGGCCGCGGTGAGGACCGTCCCGGGCAGCGTGAACGAGGCGTAGGCGGCGGCCGCGCCGAGCACCACGGAGGCGGCGGGTACGGGCAGCGTCGCGTAGTGGTCGAGTCCGCCGGTGGCCCGCAGCTTCCCGAAGTACTGGGCGAGCAGGTTGAGGGCGACGAACGCCACCACCAGCACGCTGGACCCGGCGACCACGGACCGCGCGGCCGAGGTCTGCCCGGCGTCCACCACGCCCCGCATCATCACGAGGATGCCGACGGACTGGAAAGTGGCGACGAACAGCAGCGGGATCCGCGCCACCCGGGCCCGGGCGAGCTGGGCCCGGTAGACGGCGGCGAGGGCGGGCAGCAGCCGGGCCGCGGGGGCGAGCGGGGCGGGGGTGCCGCCGGTCGCGGGGGCGGTGGCCTGCGGCGGCACCGAGAGCAGCGTCACTTGGCCAGTCCTCCGTGGCGGCCCCCGAGCTTGAGGTAGGCGTCCTCAAGGCTCGGGGTGGCGAGGGTGAAGTCGTCGAGGGCGGCGAAGGCCGGGCCGGTGGTGACGGCGGCGACCAGTTCGCGGGCCTGTTCGGGGGTGGTGCGGACGGTCCAGCGGCGGCCGGTGCGTTCGGCCCGTTCGGCGAGTGCGGCGACGGCGGGGACGGCGAGCGGCGCCTCGTCCCGCCAGACCAGGTCGAGCCGGACGTCGCCGTCGACGAGGGCCTTGAGCCCGCCGGGGGTGTCGCAGGCGATGACCCGCCCGTCGTCGATGACGGCGACCCGGTCGAGCACGGTCTCGGCCTCGATGACGTTGTGGGTGACCAGCAGGACGGTGGCGCCGCGTTCGGTGCGGCGCCGGTCGACGGCGGTCCAGACGGCCCGCCGGGCGACGGGGTCCATGCCGGTGGTGGGTTCGTCGAGGACGAGCAGCGGCCGTTCCCCGACGAGGGCGGCGGCGACGCAGGCGAGTCGGCGCTGGCCGCCGGAGAGCTTGGCGAGCGGCCGCTGGGCGAGGGGTTCGAGCCCGAGTTCGGTGAGGACGTCGGCAGCTTCGGTACGGGCCTGGGCCCGGGTGAGGCCGCGCAGCCGTCCGGTGGTCTCGGCGGCGAGCGCGACGGTCAGTTCGTCGAGGGCGCTGGATTCCTGGCCGAGGTAGCCGAGCAACCGGGCGGCCCGTTCGGGGTGGCGGACGATGTCGTGGCCGAGGAGTTCGACGGATCCGGAGTCCGGCCGCAGCAGGCCGGTGAGCTGGCGGACGAGGGTGGACTTGCCGGCCCCGTTGGGTCCGAGCAGCCCGAAGATCTCGCCCTGGCGGACGGTGAGGCTGATTCCGTCGTTGGCCCGGATCTCGCCTGCGGAGGCTCCGCGCCCGGTGCGGTAGGTCCTGACGAGGTCGCGCACGGCGACGCACGGCGGGGTGTTCTGGGGTACTCGCCCTGCCGACTCGGTCACGACCGAAGACTTTACGCGTTCGCCCGGGCGAACCGGACAAGGGGGCCTGATCACCGAAAACCGGCACGCGGCTCGCCGGGTCCAACCCGGGCCGTGCGCCCGTCAGTCGTCCACGACGACCATCGATCCGCCGGGCACCCGCACCGCCAGTTCCTTCCAGAATCCGGCCCGGATGGCGTAGCGGTCGTGTTCGTCGATCTGGTCGTCCTTGTGCGCGAGCAGTCCGAAGCGGGCGGCGTAGCGGAGGAGTTCGCCGTCGACCCGGTGCGGGATGCGGGGGTAGTCGGGCCAGAGCACGGTGAGCCGTTCGACGTCGCCCAGCCGTTCGCTCCAGCGGCGGGCGAAGACCTGGCCGACTTCGTGGGCGTCGCCGCCGATGGAGGTGATGTCCTCCTCGCGGTCGGCCCAGCGCTGTTCGGCGGTGGTGAGGTGGGCGAGGGTGGGGAGGCTGTCGCCGGCGGTGACGGCGGGTTCGGGGGCGGGGCGGTCGACCCATCCGCGGTCGGAGGACCAGCGCAGGACGGGGCCGGCCTGTCCGGGGGCGCCCGTCGTGCCGACGGCCTGCCCGTTGGTGCCGTGCCCGTTCGCCTGCCCGTTCGCCTGCCCGTTCAGGAACCCGTTGCCGCCGTGCCCGTTGGCGCCGTGCCCGTTGACGAGCCCGTTGCCGCCGTGGCCGTTCGCGAGTCCGGTACCGCCATGCCCGTTGACGGCCGGGGCGACGGCGGGGGTGCGCCCGGCGAGGTCCTTGGGGGTGGGGACGACCTTGAGCGCGGCGGCCGGCTGGGGCCGCCCGGCGCCTGGGACGGCCCCGACGACAGCGGCCCCGACGGCGGAGGCCCTGAGGGCAGCGGGCACGGCGGCCGGGGCGGCGGCGGCCGGTTGGACGACCGGGGGCGCCACGACCGGCGCCGCGGCGGGTGCCACCACGGGCGGGGCGCCGGGCGGGGCGGCGAGGATCTTGGCGATCTCCTGGCGGGCGCCGGGCGCCGGAAAGACGTTGGCGTTGTCCCGGAGGCTGAAGGAGCCCTCGATCCACTCGCGGTCGAGCACTCTTCGCTCGTCGGCCTCGCCGACCAGGTCCTCGGACTGGTTGAAGTCGCCGTCGGCGGCCTGGAGCGCCCACAGGTGGACGGCCACGCCGTGTTCCTTGGCGGTCATCATGCCGGGCAGCAGGTCGCCGTCGCCGGTGATCAGGACGACGTCGGCGCAGGCCCGGTTGCGGGCGAGTTCGGAGAGTTCGGCGTGCATGGCGGCGTCGACGCCCTTCTGCACCCAGCGCCCTTCGGCGCGGGTGAGGGCGCCGAGCCGCACGGTGACGCGGGGCAGGACGCGCAGCCGGCGGTGTTCGGGCATCGGGCGCCGGTCGGGGGCGGCGTCGAACCAGTAGATGCGCAGCAGCGGAAGCCCGGTCTCGGCTTCGGCGCGTTCGCGCAGCGCGGTGATCAGCGCGGTGTGGTCGACGGTGACTCTGGAACGGGATGGGTCACCGGCGAGCAGGCTGGCGGCGGCGCCCAGCAGGTATCCGGCATCCACCAGGACGACACAGCGGTCCATCGCGCACCTCTTTCCACTCGCCCTCGTGTGGGGGTCGGGCCGGGTGGGCGCGGATCCGCCCGTCGTCCGGACGTGGTGGGGTGAGGGGCCCCCGTGGCCGCCCGATCGTTGGGTCACCTTTTCCCCCTGGTTCGCGCGCCGAACCTCGACGGATGTCGCGGTACCGCAACGGCAAGCCCAACGGAACGCAAAGGCGGGCCCCGTTCAACGACGGGGCCCGCCCTTGGTCACGCCGGGGAGTGCGAGCGGGCGCCCGCCCCAAGGTGCGGGGCGCCCCCCGCGAGGGGCGAGGCGCTCGCCGCGAGGTGCGGGGTGCGAGCGCCCGCGGCCCGGCGGGGCCGGGTGTCAGCCCTTGAGCTCGGCGGCGACCAGCTCGGCCAGCTGGACGGCGTTGAGCGCGGCGCCCTTGCGCAGGTTGTCGTTGGACACGAACAGCGACAGGCCGTGCTCGACGGTCTCGTCGGCCCGGATGCGGCCGACGTAGCTCGGGTCCCGGCCGGCGGCCTGGAGCGGGGTGGGGATGTCGGACAGTTCGACGCCGGGGGCGGCGGCGAGCAGTTCGGCGGCGCGCTCGGGGCTGATCGGGCGTTCGAAGCGGGCGTTGATCTGGAGCGAGTGGCCGGAGAAGACCGGGACGCGCACGCAGGTGCCGGCGACCTTGAGGTCCGGGATGCCGAGGATCTTGCGGCTCTCGTGGCGGAGCTTCTGCTCCTCGTCGGTCTCGTTGGAGCCGTCCTCGACGATGGAGCCGGCCAGCGGCACCACGTTGAAGGCGATCGGGCGCTGGTAGACCTTGGGCTCGGGGAACTCGACGGCGGAGCCGTCGTGGGCGAGCGCGGCGGCGCCGTCGACGACCTTGGCGGCCTGGTCCTGGAGTTCGGCCACGCCGGCCACGCCGCTGCCGGAGACGGCCTGGTAGGTGGAGACGACGAGCGCGGCGAGGCCGGCCTCCTCGTGCAGCGGGCGCAGCACGGGCATGGCGGCCATGGTGGTGCAGTTCGGGTTGGCGATGATGCCCTTGGGCCGGTCGGCGATGGCGCCGGGGTTGACCTCGGAGACGACCAGCGGGACGTCGGGGTCGCGGCGCCAGGCGGAGGAGTTGTCGATGACGACGGCGCCGGCCGCGGCGGCCTTGGGGGCGAGGGCCTTGGAGGTGGAGCCGCCGGCCGAGAAGATCACGATGTCCAGGCCGGTGTAGTCGGCCGTGGATGCGTCCTCGACGGTGACCTCGGTGCCCTGCCAGGGCAGGGTGCGTCCGGCCGAGCGGGCCGAGGCGAACAGCCGCAGCTGCTCGACCGGGCCCAGTCCGCCTTCACGACCAGCGCGCTCCGCCAGGATCTCGCGGACCACTGCGCCGACCTGGCCGGTGGCCCCGACAATGCCGATCTTCATTCCGACTACTCCTCTGGATGGTGCTGTCTACAGCCGCACTCTGCCCATCATGCCTTGTCACGAGGGTGCGGCGGCCTGGTGTTCCACGGTGTGAGAGCGGCTAGTGGTCCAGACCACTCACCAGCTTCAGCGCCGCCTCGACCTCCGCCCCGCCGGCCGGCAGCAGCGGCAGCCGGACGTCCGGGGTGGGGATCCGGCCCTGGGCGTGCAGCACGCCCTTGATCACCGTCGGGTTCGGCGCGGCGAAGGCGGCCAGCGCCAGCCCGGTGAGCCGGTGCCCGAGCGCCCGGGCCCGGGCGGCGTCCCCGGCCTGCCAGGCCTGCGTCAGCTCGACGAACCGGGCGGTGGCCAGGTGGGCGGAGGCGAGGATGCCGCCGGCCGCGCCGAGCGCCAGCAGCGGGGACAGGAAGGCGTCCTCCCCGGTCAGCACCGCGAAGTCGGCGGGGGCGGCGGCGAGCAGTTCCACCGCCGTCTGGTCCACTCCCCCGGTCGCGTACTTGACGCCCACCACGCCGTCCAGCGCGGCGAGTTCGAGCAGCGCGGCGGCGGACAGCTGCTGCCCGGTGCGGTACGGGATGTGGTAGACGACCAGCGGCAGCGGGCTGCTCCCGGCGAGCGCCCGGAAGTGCGCGACCGTCCCGGCCTCGCCCGGCCGCAGGAACGCCGGGACGGTAACCAGCGCGGCCGCGGCCTGCGGCACCCGCTTGCCGAGCGCGGCCAGCGACTCGGCGGTGGAGCGGGTGTCGCCGCCGTGCGCGCCGACGGTCAGGAGGGCCCCGCGGGCGGCGCAGGCGGCCGCGGCGGTCTCGACCACGGCCCAGCGCTCGTCCTCGCTCAGCGCGGCGGGCTCGCCGGTGGTCCCGAGGGCGACCAGCCCGGCCGCACCGGCCTCCAGCAGCTCGGCGGCGAGCACGGCGAGGGCGTCCAGCGCGACCGTGCCGTCCGCGGCGAAGGGCGTGATCAGGGGGACGTGGATGCCGGTGAGTTCCATGGTCACGATCCTGCGGCCCGCCGATCACCCAGGTCCAGTTCACATTCGTGATGCTTCTCGTAAGCTGAGCCGATGCTCGACGTCCGACGCCTGCGCCTGCTGCGCGAACTCGCCCACCTCGGCACCATCGCCGCCGTCGCCGAGGCGCTCTCCTTCAGCCCTTCGGCGGTGTCCCAGCAGCTGTCCGTCCTGGAGAAGGAGGCGGGCGTCCCGCTGCTGGAGCGGACCGGGCGGCGGGTCGCGCTCACTCCGGCCGGGCGCAACCTCGTCCGGCACGCCGAGGCGGTGCTCGCCCTGCTGGAGCAGGCGGGCGCCGAACTCGCCCACGCCCGAAGGGGGTTGGCCGGCCCGCTGCGGATCGGCACCTATCCGTCGGCGGCCCGCGCGATCATCCCGGCGGTGCTGGGCGAGCTGGCCGCCTGGCACCCGGGCCTGGAGCCGATGGTGACGGAGGTGGATCCGGCGGGCGTCGCGGCGGCGCTGCGCGCGGGCGAGCTGGACGTCGCCCTGGTCCACGAGTACGACCTCGTCCCGGCCGATCCGGAGCCGGGCCTGGCGGTGACCCGTCCGGTGTTCACCGAGCCGATGTACCTGGCGGCCCGTAGTCCGGGCACGGTCGCCGAGCAGCGCGGCGCGCCGTGGATCATGGCCCCGCCGGGCACGCTCTGCCACAGCATGGCCGTCCGGGCCTGCGAGGCCGCCGGGTTCGCGCCCCGGATCCGGCACCAGATCGACGACTTCGCGACCGTCCTGGCCCTGGTCGCGGCCGGCCAGGGCGTGGCCCTGGTCCCGCAGCTGGGCGCCGCGCAGCCCCCGCCCGGCGTGGTCCTCACCCGGCTGCCGATGTACCGCCGCACCCGGGCCGCCTTCCGCGCGGGCGCCGGTTCCCACCCGGCCATCTCGGCCTTCGTCTCCGCCCTGCACACGGCCGTCCCCCCAGGCCTGGGCGGGCACGGCTGATCCCCCGGGCCTCGCTAAGAGGCACGGGGGATCAGGCGCACGTCAGCCCGCCAGGCAGCTCGGCCCGAGCAGCTGCTTGAGGTCCCCGAACAGCGCCGGGTCCGACTTCACCCGGTGCCGGTCCAGCCGCAGCACGGTCGTCTTGTTGCGGCTCTCCAGCCGCACCCGGACCTCCGTGGTGCCCCGGTGGCTGCCCAGCACCTCGCCGAGCCGGGCGATCAGCGGCGGGGTGATCTTCACGCTCGGGATGTTGATGATGATCGGCGCCTCGGCGTGCGCGTTCGACAGGTCCGGGACGGTCAGCTCCATCCCCATCAGGCGCGGCACGTCCTCCCGCTTGTCCAGCTTGCCGCGCACGAACACCACGGCGTCCTCGACGAGTTGGGCGGAGACCAGCTGGTAGCTGGCGGGGAAGAACATGCAGTCGATCGAGCCCGCGAGGTCCTCGACGGTCGCGATCGCCCAGGCGTTGCCCTGCTTGGTCATCTTGCGTTGGAGGCCCGAGATGATGCCGCCGATGGTGACGATGGTGCCGTCGGGCCGTTCGGCGAGGTCGGCCACCGCGCAGTCGGCCTTGTCGGCGAGCACGTGCTCGATGCCGTGCAGCGGGTGCGAGGAGACGTACAGGCCGAGCATCTCGCGCTCCTGGGTGAGCAGGAAGGACTTCTCCCACTCCTCCTCGGAGAAGACGACGTCGAGGCCGAAGCTGGGCTCGTCGGAGACGGCGTCCCCGCCGAACAGGTCGAACTGGCCCTCGGCCTCCTTGCGCTTGACCCCGACGACGTTGTCGATCATCGGCTCGAACTGCGCGCTGAGGCCCTTGCGGGTGTGCCCGAGCGAGTCGAAGGAGCCCGCCTTGATCAGCGATTCGACGGTCCGCTTGTTGCAGACCACCGACTCCACCTTGTCGAGGAAGTCCGGGAAGGAGCTGAACTTCCCCTTCGACTTGCGGGTGCGGATCATCGAGTCGACGACGGGGCCGCCGACGTTGCGGATCGCGGTGAGGCCGAACCGGACGAGCGTGTCACCGTGCGGGGTGAAGTCCGAGTCCGACTCGTTGACGTCCGGCGGCAGCACCTGGATGCCCATCTTGCGGCACTCGTTGAGGTAGATCGCCGACTTGTCCTTGTCGTCCTTGACCGACGTCAGCAGGCCGGACATGTACTCGGCCGGGAAGTTCGCCTTGAGATAGGCCGTCCAGTACGAGACCAGCCCGTACCCGGCGGTGTGCGCCTTGTTGAACGCGTAGCCGGAGAAGGGGACCAGGACGTCCCACACCGCCTGGATCGCCGCGTCCGAGTAGCCGTGGTCCCGGCAGCCCTTCTGGAAGGGCACGAACTCGGCCTCCAGGATCTCCTTCTTCTTCTTGCCCATGGCCCGGCGCAGCAGGTCGGCCTGGCCGAGCGAGTAGCCGGCGAGGATCTGGGCGGCCTTCTGCACCTGCTCCTGGTAGACGATCAGGCCGTACGTCGGCTTGAGGATCTCCTCCAGGGGCTTCTCCAGCTCCGGGTGGATCGGGGTGATCTCCTGCTGGCCGTTCTTGCGCAGCGCGTAGTTGGTGTGCGAGTTGACGCCCATCGGGCCCGGTCGGTACAGCGCGAGGACGGCGGAGATGTCTTCGAAGTTGTCGGGCTTCATCAGCCGCAGCAGCGAGCGCATGGGGCCGCCGTCGAGCTGGAAGACGCCGAGCGTGTCGCCGCGTGCCAGCAGTTCGTAGGTCGGCTTGTCGTCCAGGGGCAGATCAAGCAGGTTGATCTTGATGCCCTTGTTCTTCTCGATCGCCTTGACGGCGTCGTCCATGATCGTCAGGTTGCGCAGGCCGAGGAAGTCCATCTTGAGAAGGCCGAGGCCCTCGCAGGTGGGGTAGTCGAACTGCGTGATGGTGACGCCGTCGGTGTGCCGGGTCCAGACCGGGATGTGGTCGGTCAGCGGCTCGGCGGACATGATGACGCCGGCCGCGTGCACGCCGGGCTGGCGGATCAGGCCCTCGATGCCGCGCGCGGTGTCGATGACCTTCTTCACGTCCGGGTCGCTCTCGTACAGCCCCCGGATCTCGCCGGCCTCGCTGTAGCGCGGGTGGCTGTTGTCCGTGATGCCGGACAGCGGGATGCCCTTGCCCATCACGTCCGGCGGCATCGCCTTGGTGATCCGGTCGCCCATCGCGTACGGGTAGCCGAGGACGCGCGAGGAGTCCTTGATGGCGGCCTTCGCCTTGATGGTGCCGTACGTGACGATCATGGCGACCTTGTCGGATCCCCACTTCTCGGTCACGTACCGGATCACGTCACCGCGCCGGCGCTCGTCGAAGTCGATGTCGACATCGGGCATGGAGATGCGCTCGGGGTTGAGGAAGCGCTCGAAGATCAGGCCGTGCGGGATGGGGTCGAGGTCGGTGATGCCCATCGCGTACGCGACCAGCGAGCCCGCCGCCGAACCACGGCCGGGGCCCACCGCGATGCCCTGCTCCTTGGCCCACATGATGAAGTCGGCGACCACGAGGAAGTACGCCGGGAACCCCATCTGGATGATGGTGTCCATCTCGTACTCGGCGAGCTTCTTGTGCTCCTCGTCGTACCCGCCCGGGAAGCGCCAGTCCATGCCCTTCCACACCTGGGACTTGAAGAAGTCCGCCTCGGACTCGAAGCCCTCCGGGATCGGGAAGCGCGGCATGAGGTTGCGGAACTTGAACATGCCCTCGGTGTCGACCCGGGAGGCGACGAGGAGCTGGCTGTTGCGGCAGCCCTCCTGCCAGGCGTCCGAGGAGTCCAGGGCGTACATCTCGGCGGCCGACTTGATGTAGTAGCCGGTGCCGTCGAAGCGGAAGCGGTCCGGGTCCGAGAGGTTCTTGCCGGTCTGCACGCAGAGCAGCAGGTCGTGCGCCCCGGCGTCGGCCTCGGTGGTGTAGTGCGAGTCGTTGGTGACGACCGGGGGGATGTTCAGCTTCTTGCTGATCTCCAGCAGCCCGTCGCGGACCCGCTTCTCGATGTCGAGGCCGTGGTCCATCAGCTCCAGGAAGTAGTTCTCCTTGCCGAAGATGTCCTGGTAGTCGGCGGCCGACTTCACCGCCTCGTCGAACTGGCCCAGCCGCAGCCGGGTCTGCACCTCGCCGGACGGGCAGCCGGTGGTGGCCATCAGGCCGCCGGACAGGTCGGAGATCAGCTCCTTGTCCATCCGGGGCCACTTCACCAGCCAGCCCTCGGCGTACGAGCGCGAGGTCAGCTTGAAGAGGTTGTGCAGGCCCTCCTTGTTACGGGCCCAGATGGTCTTGTGGGTGTACGCGCCGGAGGCGGAGACGTCGTCCCGCTTCTGGTGCGGCTGGCCCCACAGGATGCGCTTGGTGTTGGAGCGGGACTCCGGCGCGACGTACGCCTCGATGCCGATCACCGGGGTGATCCCGGCGGCGGTCGCCTGCTTGTGGAACTCGGCGGCGCCGTACATGTTCCCGTGGTCGGTCATCGCGACATGGGTCTGACCCAGCCGCTCGACCTCCTTGAACATCTGCTTCAGCCGGGCGGCACCGTCCAGCATCGAGTACTCGGTGTGGACGTGCAGATGCGCGAACGGCTGATCGCTCAAGGCGGGGCCTCCGGAGGCGAGTGCGGGTCTGGTGGGCCGGCGAACGCGCAGGTACGCGCAGGTCACGGAAGGTGCCTGGAAACGGATGTGGCCCGGACCACCTCGTGGGGTCCGGACCATCACTCACACGTTCACGCGTCTACTCTAGCTCCCCTTCGGAGCCGGCTCCCTCCGGCTCGGAGCCTCCCGAGCTCAGCCCGGCGAGTCGCGCCCCGGCGGCCTCGCGGACCTCCGCCTCCTCCATCGGATCGTCCCGCAGGTGGGCGAGGCGTTCCCGGACGTGGGGGCGGTCGGGGGCGTGCGCGACGGCCGGCAGGCGGGCGCCGGCCTCGCAGTCCCAGAGGCACTCGGTGTACACCTCGGCCAGCCCGACGGGGGCGACGGCGGCCAGTGCCTCCAGGTAGGCGGGGCGCTCGGAGGAGTGCGGCGTCCACAGCCAGAAGCGGCGCAGCAGCGACGCGGCCCCGGCGGCTTCGGGGCCGAACCGGGCCAGGCCCCGGGCGGTGTGCATCGGGCCACACCACTCCTGGGCCGCCCACTGCCGCTCCAGCTCGGCCGTCGCCGTGGGCAGATCGCTCGCGATGTGCAGATCACTCGCGCCGCCGTGCTCCGGCAGCAGGGCGCGCGGGCTCGCACTGTCCTGCTCGGGGACGGGGTCCATCGAGCCGCGGGGGCCACTCCGCTTACGGACGTCCTGCCCGGCCACCCGGTGCTCGCCCTCTCGGACGTGGGTACGGAGTGCTTCCCGGGCCTCGGCGGAGTCGGCAAGTGCGAGCAGCTCCAGGACTCCGGTGGCCCGCAGGCAGGTGTCCTCGTCCCCGGTCAGCAGGTCGACGATCGGTCCGACCGGCAGTTCCAGGTCCCGGACGAGCCGCGCCAGGTAGAGGTGCCGGTCGTCCGCCTGCCGGTCCCAGCGCCAGTCCCAGCGGATGCACCCGTAGACCAGGTCGGCGGCTGCCGCCGGGTCCTCCGCCGCCATCTGCGCGCCCAGGCCCCGGCCGCGCTGCAACAGCCCGGGCAGGGTGCCTGCCGGGGCGTACTCGTATCTCCGCTGTGCCACGTGCCCAATCGTCCCTTAGCCCCCGACGGCTGGGCGGCGGGGGCTGGGGAGGTGGGGGTGAGGGGCTGGGGGTTAGGTGTCCTCGTCGGGCGGGGTCGCGCGCAGGGCGGTGATGACACCCAGGGCGACGGTGGCGATCGCGAGCGCGAGGAGGACGGCGAAGGCGGTGGCGATCAGGAAACGCACGAGTCGTCGCCTCGCTCGGCGGCGAGGAGGAGGGAGAGGAGATTGAGGAGGGTGGAGGCGGGGGCGGCGTTGAAGCGGACGAGGATGCGGCCGTCGATGGTCTTGTCGGTGGTCGCGGAGGGCCAGATCAGGCCGAACCTCCGGCCACGCTCCTGGACTTCGGCGAGGAGCGTGTGGATGTGGTCGTCGGTGTAGTGCCGGATCCGGGGGTCGGTCGGCAGCATGGGGCGACGGCGCGGGAGCGGGAAGGACATCAGGCGGCGTCCAGCTCGAACCAGACCATTTTGCCGCGTTCCTGGGGATCCACGCCCCAGCGGTGGGTGAGGCCTTCGATGAGCTGGAGGCCCCGGCCGGACTGGGCGAGGGGCGCCGGCTGTTGCTTTTCCGGGAGGACCGGGCTCTCGTCACTGACGGACACCCGGAGGGTGGGGCCGACGGCGAGGATGAGGACGAGCGGCGCGGGGGTGCCGCCGTGCCTCCAGGCGTTCACGAGCAGTTCCACGAGCGCGAGTTCGGCGTCGTCGGTGACCGAGGGCAGGTACCCGCAACGACCCATCGCGTCCCGGAGGGACTGGCGGGCGATGGCGAGGGAGGGCGTGTTGAGGTGGCGCATGGGAGTTCTCCCGAGGCGTGACGGTGAGGGAAGAACCGGCGGGCATGCCGCCGAAGGCCCAACGAGAGAGCCCTATTGACGATCCGTCGGATCGCCATGACACCGAACATACAGCAGCGGTATCACGTGTAGAACGAAAACCGGATAGGTTCACCCTGAAGTGCCACCCTCCGCCCCCAGGTGGACCCGCGCCAAGCGGCGCGGCAGACTTGGAACACACCGGCAAGGAAGGACCCAATGCCGCCACGACTCAATCCGACGCTCCGTCAACGTCGTATCGGTGCCGAGCTTCGGAAGATGCGCGAGGCCGCCGGTCTTCAGACGGTGAACCTGAGCAGGGCCCTTGGCATCGACAGAACTCAGGTCAGCCAGATGGAGTCTGGCAAGATCGGCGTGAGCCCAGAACGGCTCCGCTCCTTCGCCGCAGCCTGCAAGTGCACGAACATGCCCTTGATCGAGGCTCTGGAGTCCATGGTCCAGGACCGCTCCAAGGGTTGGTGGGAGGAGTACCGAGGGTCCCTCCCTGACGGCATCCTTGAGAACGCGGAGCTGGAGAAGCGTTCGAACGGGCTCATGATGTGGCTCCTCACCCACATGCCGGGCCCCTGCCAGACCATCAACTACGCCTCGTCAGTCTTCGGTCGGGTATTTCCTCCACTCCCTCGGCACGAGTTGGAGGCCCGCACCGCATTCAGAATGCAGCGCAAGGCCGACCTGCGCCGCAATCCGAAGCCGCTGACCGCTTTCATCTACGAGTCGGTACTGTGGACTCGGTTCGGCGGTACCCAGATCCTCAAGGAACAACTCGGCTCCCTGCTCGAAGACTCCGAACTGCCCTGGATGACCATTCGAGTCGTACCGTTCAACGTCGAGACCTTCCCCGGGGCCGCCGAGAACCTCGCCTATGCGTTCGGCTCGGTCCCTGAGCTCGACACTGTCGAACGGGAACTCTCCCAGGGCCCCGAATACCTCGACGCCGTCAACGAGCTGGCCAGCTACCGGTACATCTTCGAGCGCACTGAATCGGTTGCGCTGAGCGCGAGCGGCTCTCGCGACCTGATCCGCAAAATCGCACGAGACCTATGAAAGGCCCATCATGACCGACACCGAGTGGCAGAAGTCTTCCTTCAGCGGCAGCGTCGAGAACTGCGTCGAGGTACGCACGGCCAACGGGACGGTCGAACTCCGCGAGTCCGACGAGGGCCACCTCATCATCCCCACCACCCCCGCCCACTTCGCCGCCTTCCTCCAGGCCGCCAAGGCTGGCGAGTTCGACCACCACGCCTAGACACACCACAGCGCAGGAAGTCGGCCAGCCCGACTTCCTGCGCCAAACAACCAACGGGACCCCAGATGACCGACAGCAACTGGCAAAAATCCAGCTACAGCGCCGCGAACAACGAGTGCGTGGAGATCCGCACCGCCGACGGCCTCGTCGAACTCCGCGAGTCGGACGAGGGCCACCTCACCATCCCCACCACCCCCGCCCACTTCGCCGCCTTCCTCCAGGCCGCCAAAGCCGGCGAGTTCGACCACCACGCCTAGTACTGCAACCGCATCTGCGTGACGGATGCGGTGTTGGGCTCGTTGGTATGTCTGTGTGCTGATGAGCTGATGGTCGAGCAGGTCGAGTCGCCCCTCGGGTAGGACGATTTGCAACTCGGGGTTCGGCGTCCCGCAGTGCGGCGGGACGCCGAGCGGGTCCTATCGAATCTCCCTACCCAGAGCTGGAGTCGGTGGCCTATTCGCGGCCGCTTCGAGACAGCCTCGGGGTGCCGACGGTGGCACCTCCATCGCCGGCTCCGAGCGACGGGTCGCCGCAGCTGACCGTGATGGACTGCACCAATCTCCAAACCGCCAGGCAACTGCGCATCAACGCAAGTAGGGTGGAGCAGCGCCTGACACGCGTGTACCGGAACTCGACGTCAAACGCCGAAGAGACCTTCCCGTGGGCCTGCGCAACGACGGAACCACGACCGGGCGGACAGGCCCCGGAGGCCTCTGACACGGAGCACTCCCAGCCGTCCTCGTCCCCACCGCGGAACCGACTGCCCCTGCCTAAGGATTCATGTGCCGCACACCTCGGACGACCGACCGACCACCCTTGCAGTCGGCACCTACACCATCGACGCCGGACGCAGCACGATCGCCTTCACCACGCGCCACTTCTTCGGCCTGGGCGCCGTGCGCGGAACGTTCGGCCTTACCTCGGGGCAGGTGCACGTCGCCGCCGAGCCCACGCAGTCGTCGGCCACGGCTGTCATCGATGCCGACAGCTTCTCGACCGACAGCGGTACCCGCGACAGGGTCGTGCGCTCACCCAAGTACCTGGGCACAGCCGCACACCCCCACATAGCCTTCGCCTCGAACGCCGTCCAGTCCACGGACACCGGGTACGTCCTGCGCGGAGAGCTGACCGTCAAAGCCGCCACGCGGCCCATCGAACTTACCGTCGAGCAGCCGGAATTCACAGCCGATGGAATCCGGTTCCGCGCCACCACCAGAATCGACAGGTACGCATTCGGTATCACCGTCGACAAAGGCATGACCGCCCGTCACCTCACCCTTTCCCTCGACATTCTCGCCGTGCCCGCCGTAGGCGGCATCCCCGGCGACTAGTACTGCAACCGCATCTGGGGGTTGCGGCCTCGGCGTTTGTAGTGGGAGCGGCGGGCTCGGGCCTGGCTGCGTCGGCGGAAGCGTGACCAGCGCAGATGGTGCTCGTTGGTGTGGTGGCGGGGTGTGACGATGAGGTGGCCTGCCGAAACGGTGCGCGAAGCGGGCATGGAAGCCCACTATCACCTCGGACCACGACTCGACCTGCTCAACCGTCAGCACACAGTCATACCAACGACGCCGAACGCCAGCGGTAACGACAGATGCGGTTGCAGTACTAGACACACCACGGCGCAGGAAGTCTGCCAGCCCGACTTCCTGCGCCAAACAACCGACGGGACCCCAAATGACCGACACCAACTGGCAGAAGTCGTCCTTCAGCGGATCCGGTGGCGACTGCGTGGAGATCCGCACCGCCGACGGCCTGGTCGAACTCCGCAAGTCCGACCAGGGCCACCTCACCCTCCACCCCACCCCCGCCCACTTCGCCGCCTTCCTCCAAGCCGCCAAGGCCGGCGAGTTCGACCACCACGCCTAGTGCAGCGCCACGTTGATCCTTCGGGGGTTCATGCGGCTTTGAGTGGGCTGCCGTCGTAGGTCCAGCGGTAGGGCTTGGCGTCGTGTTCGTCGTAGCCCAAGACGAAGGTGGCACTCGACGATGCCGGCGAAGGGAACCCCGCGCCGCACGACATAATCCCGGCGGATGACTCCGGTACCTCGCGGAGGCTACGAACGACACCAGAATGTCTACATCCATGGGCTGATTCGATACGGAGCTGCGGAACCTAGCGTCGATCCCATGAAACGCAATCGCCGTATCAGCGCTGTCGCGGTGTTGGCGCTCGCCGCCCTCGTCACCGGAACCGGCGCCGGGTTCGCCGCCACGACCACACCGGTGGCCACGCACGCGTTAGACACCGCACCGGCCACGGCCACCGCGCCCACGCGGTCCTTCCAAGGCGCGCTCCCCGCGCCGACCGGCCCCTACGCCGCCGGCGAGGACGTCATCCACCTCACCGACGAGAGCCGTCCCGACCCGTGGGTGCCGTCATCCGGCCCCCGCCAACTGACCGTCACGATGGTCTACCCGGCCGTCCCCGGGACCGGGACTCCGGCCCCTTACATGAGCCTCGCCGAGGCAGCCGGAGTCATCCAGCGGCGGAAGTTGCCGGCGAGCTACGGCGTCACCGCACAGAACCTTTCCGGCGTCACCACTCACGCCTTCGACCGCGCGCGGCCGCAGCGCGGCAAGCATCCGCTGGTGGTCCTCTCACCCGCGTACGAGGACCCGCGCATGACGCTCACCTCGCTCGCGACCGACCTGGCCAGTCACGGCTACGTCGTCGCGCTCGTCGGCCACACCTACGAGGACAGCGGCGAGACGCTGGCGAACGGCCAGACGCCGCCGTGCGCGATCTGCGATGACCCGAAGACGCTCGACTTCGACTCCGTCGCCGCCAGCCGCGCGCTGGACGTGTCCTTCGTGATCGACCGGTTGACGCACGGCAATACCGCGTGGCCCCTGGCGCACCTCATCGACAAGCACGAGATCGGCATGGCCGGGCACTCCCTCGGCGGAGCGGCGGCCGCCGCCACGATGATCGCCGACCCGCGAGTACGGGCCGGAGTGAACATGGACGGCAGCTTCCACCCGGCCCCGATGCCCGGCCAGATCAACCGGCCGCTCCTCATGCTGGGTACGGCCGACTACCACTCGGTCGGCGGCCACGACACCTCGTGGGGGCAGACCTGGGCCGCCCTCGGCGGCTACAAGAAGTGGCTGACGGTCGCCGGAGCCGACCACTTCAGCTTCGCCGACCTGGACCTGCTTCTGGAGCAGGCCGGGTTCCCGACGCCGCCCCTCTCCCCGGAACGCGGGGTGGCGATCACCCGCGAGTACGTGGCAGCGTTCTTCGACCAGACGCTGAAGGGGATCGACAGTCCGCTGCTGGACGGCCCCTCGCCGAACAATCCGGAAGTGCTCTTCCAGTCCTAGTGCAGCGCCGCGTTGATCCTTCGGGGGTTCATGCGGCTTTGAGTGGGCTGCCGTCGCAGGTCCGGCAGTAGGGCTTGGCGTCGTGTTCGTCACAGGCCAGGACGAAGGTGTCGATGGCCGCGGCCAGTTCGTCGCGGGAGGCGAACTGGCCGCGGCGTCGTAGACGTCGGGTCAGGGTGGAGAAGAGCAGCTCGACTTGGTCGAGCCGGCCGGCCTGTTCGGGCGTGTGGTGGATGTTGAAGCGGGGACGGGACCTGTGCTCTCCGGCTGGGGCGGCTGGTGCTGCCGCAAGACTCCGCCGAACCGGCCCATGGGACTGGCCCGTTACTCGCGCGGTGACGCCTGCTGGCTGTCGTAGTGCTCCTGGGCGGCGAGCAGCTCGCCTCCGTACCGGCCGAACCACTGGATCAGTTCGGTCAGCGGCCCGGCCAGGCTGACACCGAGTTCCGTCAGGCTGTAGGTGACCTGGGGCGGGTTGGTGGGCGCGACCTGGCGGTCGACGAGCCCGGCCCGGGCCAGTGCCTTGAGGTTCTGCGACAGCATCTTCTGGCTGATGCCACCGACTCGTTGGTGCAGCTGCGCGAAGCGGTGCGGGCCGGCGATGAGGGCCGAGATGATCAGTGTCGCCCAGCGACTTGTCGTCTGGTCCATGATCGGCCTGAGCGCGCACTTGTTGTCGAAGGTGTCGTGGGCCAGGAGCCGGGCGGCTGTCGCGACCTGCTGAGTTTCCATCACAGCAGGAGCTTACAAAAAAGTAGGTACTTCCCAGCAGTAACTGGCTTTCCTACGGTGACCTCGTAAGCACCAACGTTCGAGGAGCCACTGTGAGCAGCAGCAACGCGCGTACGGCGATCGTCACGGGCGCATCGAAGGGCCTGGGCGCGGGGATCGCCAAGGCGCTGGCCGGGACCGGCGCAGCCGTCGTGGTGAACTACCGGGAGGATGCGAAGGGCGCCGAGCGGGTCGTCGCGGGCATCACCGCCGAGGGCGGCCGGGCGATCGCGGTCCGGGCCGACGTGGCCCGCAGCGACGAAGTGCGCCATCTGTTCGATCGGGCGCGCGAGGAGTACGGACCGGTCGACGTGCTCGTGAACAACGCGGCCGTCGCCGCCTTCGCGCCACTGTCGGGCATCACCGAAGAGGAGTTCCAGCGCGAGATGACCACGAACGTCCTGGGCACGATCCTCACTACGCAGGCCCTGGCCGCGCAGGACGACATCGGCGCCGCATCGATCATCAACGTCTCGACGGCCGGCACACTCACCCACCCGCCGTACGCCTCGCTCTATGTCGCGTCCAAGAGCGCTGTCAACGCGTTCACCATCGTTGCGGCCAAGGAGCTGGGCCCGCGCGGCATCCGGGTCAACGCGATCATGCCCGGACCGTCGGACACCGAGGGCACCAGGGCCATGGGATTCCCCGGCTCGGCCCAGGAAGCACAGGCGATCGCCGGCACCCCGCTGGGCCGAACGGGCACCCCGGACGACTACGGCCCGCTGGTGGCTTTCCTGGCTTCCGACGACGCGCGCTGGATCACCGGGGATGTCATCCTCGCTTCCGGCGGCATGCGCTGACGTCCCGTCCGTTCGGCTCCGGGCTCCGGGCTCCGTCGGCTACGAAACACGCCCTGGACACACCACAGCGCAGGAAGTCGGCCAGCCCGACTTCCTGCGCCAAACCAACGGGACCCCAGCCGACCGACACCAACTGGAAGAAGTCCAGCTACCGCACCTCTGCATGAATGAGTCCAAGGGATCCGGGTCGGCCGCAGCGAGGCTCACTGCGCCTGCTCAGTCCCGGCGCCGCCGGTAGTAGGAGATCGTGACGACCGCGAGCAGCGGCCCCCACAGCAGCAGTGGGGCGTAACAGGCGTCCATCACGACGAGTGCCGCCCCGGTCGGGGCTCCCTGCGCCCCTCCGAAGCCGCCCGCCCGGGGGATCGTCAACAGCATCACAACGGCCGCGCCGAGCAACGCCGGAATCACCGCCGCCAGCGGCGCGACACGCTTCCCCCCGATCAGCGGGATCCAGCCCGGCACCACCTCGCCCCAGGGCTTGACCAGCCCGAGGGTGAGCAACGTGAGCCCTTCGGCACCCAGGCTCATCCCGATGCACATGACGCTGAACCAGCCGGGGATGTCCAATCCCGTGGTGTTGAACCCCACCGGCATGCCGACCCCCATCGCGATCCGCCAGATCCCGGACGGCACAGCGGTGAGTGCCGCAATGTGCGCGACTCGGACCACCCAACGGGCAGGAGACCGACTCTCGGAGGCGGCAGCGGCTGTCGGTGTCCCAAACATGACCATGGCCCCATGCTGTCTCGCGGTCCGCCCCGCCGAATCATGCGCAAGGTCCAACTCGACTCCCCCGCGCGGAGGATGCAGAACCCCGGCTTCGACCGGACAGCCGCCGACGCCCCTTGGACTCATTCATCTGGACACACCACAGCGCAGGAAGTCGGCCAGCCCGACTTCCTGCGCCAAACAACGGGACCCCGGCTGACCGACACCAGCTGGCAAGAGTCCAGCTACCGCGCCCCTGGCCCATTCGAGGCCGGGAGAGAGCCAACAAACCGGGGCCGCCCGGCACCGAAGTGCGCCGGGCGGCCTCGGCGCCGGGACGTCAGCGGCCCCAGCGGCCTCAGCGGCCTCAGCGGCAGAGGGCGGCTTCCACCAGGCCCTCGACGTGCTTCATGGCCGCCGGGTCGGCCGGCCGGTTCGTCACGGCGATGTTCGCCGCAGCGCTGCCGTCCTCCGTGACGCCGCCCCGGGTCTCGTAGCCCGGGAAACTGCCGCCGTGGCCCCAGTAGAGGCCGCCGCCGCAGGGCAGGGGCTTGCTCACGAGGCCGAGCCCGTAAGCGGCGCCGGGGCCGAGGTAGTCGGCGGGGACGGTCTTCTTCATCTCGGCGAGCTGGGCGGGCCGGAGCAGGTCGCCGTGGAGCAGTTCGGAGAAGAACCGGTTGAGGTCGGAGTTGGTGGAGATCATCTGACCGGCTGCCCAGCCGAAGGACGGGTCCGTCTCCGTGACGTCGCCCAGCGGCGCGTCCGGGGTGTCCCGGTAGTAGCCCTTGGGGTGCGGCTCGCGGATGGTCACGTCGCCGGGGGCGGGGAAGTAGGTGTGGCGCAGGCCGATGCGCTTGACGATGCGGCGGTCGATCTCCGCCGCGAGCGGGCGGCCGGTGACCCGTTGGACGATCAGGCCGGCCACGATGTAGTTCGTGTTGCTGTACTTGGACCGGTCGCCCGGGGCGAAGTCGGCCTTGAACTTCAGTGCGGTGTCGAGGAGGTCGCGCGGCTCGTAGTAGCGGGGCGGGACATCGCCCTTGAGGTAGTCCGGGAGCCCGCTGGTGTGCTGGAGGAGCTGGCGGACGGTGATCTTTCGCCCGTCGATGCCGTCCCCGCGGAGGAGGCCCGGCAGGTAGGTCTCGACGGGCCCGTCGAGGTCGATCTTCCCCTCTCCGACCAGTTGCAGCACGACCGTCGCCGTGAACGTCTTGGTGTTGCTGCCCATCCGCACCTGGCCGTCGACCGGGACCTTCGCCTTGGTGGCCAGGTCACCCACCCCGGCGGTGTAGTTGCGGGCGCGGCCGTGCCCCTTCTCGACGCTCGCCAGCGCGCCGGGAATGCCGTCGTCCCGCACCAGCGCGTCGAGGCCCTGCTGGACGATGTCCGGCTTCGGCGCCGCGAACGCCGCGGTCGGGGCCAGCACCCCCGTCGCCAGGGCACCGACGGCCATGGCGGCCACCAGGACCTTCCGGTGCCGGGACGGATGGACGGTCTGCCGCGCCTGCTTGCGCATGTGTCAACTCCGGTTGTTCGTCGAGGGAAACGGCGGATCGCGCCGTTACCCCCACCCTCTCCGGAACAAACCACCTGCGACGATGCCGCTACCCACCCGGTCTTGGGTGGGGTTATCCCCCTATGTCCGCAGGAGTGCGGGTTCACGGCAGCACGGCCACCGCCTCCACTTCCACCAACTGGTCGTTGAGGCTTCCCTGTCAGCGGACCTGGTCGCTCTTCGGCCCGATGCCTTCGACCCTGGCCGGAGTTCCGTCCGGGGCGAACGCGTGGTGGAAGGTGAAGGCGTGCGGCGCGGAGCCGTGGTCGTGGAGGTGTTCCAGCCTCGAAACCCCGTCCTGCCAGCGGCCGGGGGCAGGCCTGCGGTGCCGTCGGTGCCGGCCTGGCTTCCGGGGCTGGGGTCCGGCCCTCCGCCGTGGCCGCCCGCACCGCCCGGTGCCGGTTCCGGCGGAAGGGGCGGGTGTGCTGGTGGGGAGTGTCGCGTTGAACGGGCTGGTGAGGGACCGGCGTAAAGGCCGGGGCGACTGAAGCTGTCGCCCCGGCGTTCGCGTGAGGCGGGGTCAGAAGGACCAGTGGATGGTCACGTAGCCGCGCACGCCTGCAGTACCGGGCGTCGCGGAGATTGGGGGAATCACCTTCGTCCGGGCCCGCCAGCACTCGGCCGGCACCCGCACCGATTCGCCACCTGCCCTGGCCTCGAAGGAGGCTGGGCCGGGAGAGCAGCAGGACGAGACGCCGTCGCTCACCACGTCAAGAGAATCGCCCCGTTGCCGCCGGTGGTACCCGGGTTTCCGGTGTCGCCGTTCTTTCCGAGGCCGCCGCTGCCGGGCTGGCCGCCGTCGCTGCCGCCGTCGCCGCCGTGCCCGCTGTCGCCGCCGTGCCCGCCTGCGCCGCCGGCGCCGCCCGCTCCGTAGGCATGCGTGCCCGAGGAGGTGGCGGCACCGCCAGCGCCGCCCTGGCCGCCGATGCCGCCCAGGACACCGGAGCCACCCGTGCCGGGACTGCCCGCGGTGCCGCCGATCGGCCCGTTGCCGTTGAGGCCCCGGCGACCGTCCTTTCCGGCCGCACCGGTGCTGCCTTGGGAACCGACGACGGTGCGCTTGCTTGTCCCCGCACAACCGGGCGAGTAGGTGCCCTGGTCGCCGCTGCCGCCGCTGCCAGCCGACCCGCCAGGCTCGCCGGACCCGGCCCCTTCGAGCACCGCCCCGGCTCCGTCGCCGCCGGTGCCACCCGTGCCGCCGTCCCCCGCGTACCCGGGAGCGCCCGCGTAGGCCCGCGCGACTGTAGCCGGAAAGGGCACCCCAGGGACCCCGAAGATGATGGAGGTCTCCGGGGTGTTGACATTGTTCTGCACCGTCTGGCCGCCCCGCGCACCGTTGTCGCCGCCGCTGCCGTCCTCGTCGTTCCCGACGCCGCCCGCACCCCCCGCGCCGCCCGCACCACCGGCGGCGGTCGCCAGCGGCGCGGCTACCCTGAGCCTGAACCCGAGGACGCCGTTCTTGACGAGCTTGGCGACGTCCACCACACAGGTGGCGAAGCCGCCGGCCTGGCCACCCTGCCCACCGCCGGCACTCCCGCCGCTGCCCCCGCCGCCGCCACCGGACCCGAGCGAGCTGCTCTTCTCGCCTGCGCCACCGCCCGCCCCGCCGCCACCACCGCCGCCACCACCACCGGGCCCCCCGGGACCCCATACCGAGACGGTCATCTTGGTCACCCCTGCAGGGAAGACGAAGTTCTGACTGCCCGGCTTGTCGAGCAGCAGGGACCCCGTGGCCCGCACCGACGCCGTCGGCCGCACCGCGGCACCGGGTGCCACAGCGCCAGCCGGGGCCGGCGCGGCGAACGTCGTCCAGCCCAACGCCACAGCGCCCACGGCGGCCACCCCGCGCACCCCGCGCCGCCCCGGCTCCCGGACCGCCGACCCCTTCTCCATCCCGGACAAAGCCATCACCTTTTCCATTGAACGAACCAGCCGACGGAGGCCCACTGCGCACCGTCCGGATCTGCGGCCATCCTCACCATCCGCCGACGGCCCCGCCCGCCCTGGTGGGCTGTCCGAACGTCGCGGTGCGTCGATCCGGAGCACCGCGGCACACCGACGGTGGACGAGCCCGCAGCGTGTTCCCGTCCGCCCCAATCTCGACGACCGCAAGCGACAGGAGGCGTCCGCCTTCGTCTGGGCCTACGTCACCCGAGGCGAACCCCGGTTCGCTCCGCGCCCATCGAGGCGGCACAACCCCTTGACGTCCGCCGGGCCTGGCACCTCCGGCGCAGTAGCACATGGTCCCAGCTCTCACGACCCGACCCGCTCAACCACTCGCGATCGCGAGAAGCGCCTCCCAAGCAACCTCGGCAGCGGCGCCGGGCTGACCAGCGTCGAGTTCGGCGAACAGCCGCTTGCAGAGAACGTTGGTGACGTCATACAGGGCGCCCGAGGCACGAGCCGCATCGGCCACACCAGAGTCCGCAGCATGAGGCGCCTCGCCGGGAAGCCGATGGCAACCGAGCCAGCGGAGTAACTCCGCCCATGAACGAAGTCACGCAGGGCGCAGAGTTGATCTCCGGTCGGCAGGGAAGGCTTGGGCAATGCGCTCGGTCACGAGCCGACTCTCTCGGTGCCGTCCCCGCCCGCCGCCCCCGATGCCGGTTCCAACTAACGTGTCACGGCTCAACTCGGGACCCGCACCCTGGTGATCTTGGTGACAGGTATCGCGCAAATGTGACGCCTATCGTGCGTCGACACAGCTGGGGCACTCCGGTTCCAGTCACGACCGGCGGAACTCTCAACCGGTCTCGCCGGGCATCGCCGACGGTCACACTCCGGGCCTCAGCCTGGCCGGAGTTCCGTCCGGGGCGAACGCGTGGTGGAAGGTGAAGGCGTGCGGCGCGGAGCCGTGGTCGTGGAGGTGTTCCAGCCTGGAAACCCCGTCCTGCCAGACGGGTATCACGCCGTCGGGCACCCACCAGAACGCGTAAGCCGGGCGTCCGGTCCTCTCGAACCAGTCGTGACGCCTGTTCAGCGCCTCACGGTGCAGGCCGGTGTAGATGGCGTCGAAGGCGGAGTGCGGGTCGGTCCAGAGGGAGAGGGTCGCGGCCAGGGCGGTCGTTTCCGCCGTGCAGCCCTTGCCGTACCAGGCCGGTACGGCAAACTCTCCCCATGCGCCCCAGTCCAGGTCGAAATGCGGGCCCTGGCCGCCGCCTGCCGCTTCGGCATGGGCGAGGTACCCGGGGTGCCGGCTGATCTTCCGGTAGACGGCCTCGCCGGTGTCGTGGAGTTCGCGCGTGAGAGGTGCGGGATCGGCGAGAGGTGACTTCAGGACGCCGAACGTGTACAGCGCAAGATGAGGCATGCGTCTCTCCCTGGTTGGGGGTGCCTGGTGTGGGGGCGAGGATCCGTGGGGCGTGACCGACTCACCCCGTCGCGGGCGGCGCAGCCCGAGGGAACTCCCGTGCGACCGTGGGCGATCGCCGAGGACCAGGGGTGAAGGTAGCCGCCTCCGCGGCCCCTGTCGAAGTTGCGTTTTCCCCGCCCAGATGGCCTCTTGCGCCGACCATTGCGGGCGCAGCCGAGCCGCCGGCGGACCGCGAGACGCCTCACCGCGCGTCGAGGAACCTGACCACCCGTCGCGTCAGGAGCGCGGCGGCTTCCGGGTCGTGGGACGGCAGCGAGCCGTCCGCGAACAGGTGCTGGTCTCCGGGGTACAGGAACAGCTCCGCGTCGGCGGAACCGGAGACGAGCGCGCGGGCGGCGTCGAGGTCCTCGGCGAAGAACGGATCGGCCTCCTTCGCGTGCACCTGTACGGGCACGCCGCCGGGCCACTCCGCGCTGAACTCGGAGACCGGGACGCAGGCCGAGAACAGCAGCGCGCCCCGGGCGCCCGGCCGGGTCTGCGTCAACTTCTGGGCGGGGAGCACCCCGAGGGAGAAGCCCCCGTAGACGACCCGCCGAGGCAGGTCCCCGGCCGCGCGGACGCCGCGCTCGATGATCTCGCCGAAGCCGACCTGCTGCGCGTAGCCGACGCCCTCCTCGACGGAGTCGAACGTGCGCCCGTCGAACAGGTCGGGGTGTGCACGACGTGCCCGGCCGCACGCAGCTCGTCGGCGAAGCCGACGACGCCGGTGGTCAGCCCCTGCGCGTGGTGGAACAAGACGATCTCTGCCATGCCCGAACCGCTCCCGCCCGTTGACGTCAACTTCAGTCTGTTGCACGAACGATCGGAAATCCTAGAACGCGAGTTCGACCCATGTCGATCGATGCCCAACTCGCGTTCCGACTCCGAGCCTCGGATCAAGACGACGACGTCACACTGGAGCACTCGGCGCCCCACTGCGCAGGAAGTCGGCCGGCCCGACTTCCTGCGCCGAACAACCACCGGGGAAGGCCGGTCAGGCCGGCGCCGAGCCGACCCGACCAGCCGTCAGGCGCGCCGTCAGGAGCAGGATGCGACGTTGATCGTCTGGGTCTGGGAGGTATCTCCCGAGCCGCCGGCATAGGTGTTGAGGGTGTGCGTGGACTGCTGCTCGTAGGTCCAGTCACCGGCAGCGCACTTGTACGTCGTGGTGCCGTAGATGTCGAAGTTGTACCCCGTGCCGTCGGGGAGCTTGCCGTTGTAGACGGTCCCGTCGGGGGCGGTGAGACGGTAGTTCAGGTTGGTGGCGGTGCACTCCTTGGCCTGCCAGCCAGCCAGCGCGTCGTTCTGCTTGCATTCGCTGGTGAGGCTGGGCGTGAGCTGGCCGAGGCTCTCTCCCAGGCAGAGCATGGCCCTGACCTCGAAGTGGGAGACGGGGTAGCGCCACGCCGACGGGGCGCACGACCAGGTGGTCGAGGCCGCGACGGCAGGCGATGCGGGGAGCAAACCGATCGCCGAGAACGCGAGGGCGACGGTGGGGACCAGAGCGATCTTGAGGGGCCTTCGCACAGAATTGTCCCTTTCCAGATGACTGATGGTAGTCATATCGCCGCTAAAAGTAGCAGTCGCCGAAGTGGCGACGCACTCGCGCACACGAGCGGGCGGCGCCGCCTGGATACGACGCCTTCAAGCAGCCGAGGCCGGCGATTTCGACCACCACGCCCAAGTCCCGCTCGCACGCCCGCCGGCACGCCGGCCCGCCCGCACGCCCGCACGCCCGCACGCCCGGCGCAGGATCAGACGCTGCCCGCCTTTTCCTCGACCAGGACGGCGACGGACGCCGGTTCGGGCTTGCGCAGCGGGAGCTTGGACCAGCGGAACGGAGCCAGCAGCAGGCCGAGGTAGGAGTCCGGCAGGCGGACCTGGTCGGCCAGGCCGATGTCCTCGGGCGGCATCCGGTCGCCGGGCAGGTAGAAGGTCCCGAACAGCAGATCCCACAGGACGACCTTGCCACCGAAGTTCTTGTTGGCTTCGCGCAGGTCCCTGGAGTGGTGCCAGCGGTGCCCTTCCGGTCCGGGCACCAGGTAGTTCAGCGGGCCCAGCCGGACGTCCATGTTGGAGTGCATGGTGACGCCGTGGCAGTTGTAGAAGGTGAGAAGGATGATCAGGCCGGAGATGCTGTGCAGCGTCCACCCGGTCAGGGCCAGCGGGAAGACGATCGCCACGTCGTCGAGGAAGAAGTCAATGGGGTGGAACCGGGCGGAGTTGAGCCAGTAGAGCCGCTCCGAGCTGTGGTGCACCGCGTGGAAGCGCCAGAAGACCCGCGAACCGTGAATCCAGCGATGCATCCAGTAGTAGAAGAACTCTCCCACCAGGAGCGCCAGCGCGGCCTGGGCGACGGGAGGCCAACTCGTCGGCCACAACGTGCTGTCCAGCTCTTCGGACAGCAGGACGGATCCGGCGAACAGGACCGAGAGGAACAGCGGCTCGATCAGCCGGGCGACCACCAGCAGGGCCACCAGACTGGAGGTGGCGTCCGACACGACGTCCTTGCGCGAGCGGTTCCAGCCCTCGTAGAACGGCTGGACCCGCTCCAGGACGGCCACGTACACCGAGGCGAAGAGGGTGACCATCGGCACGATGGCCCACTGCGGGAACGAGGTGTCGACCAGGGTGATGGACGCCCCGAGTGTCAGCACCATGAGGATCGGATAGCTGAGATAGCGGATGGTGAAACGCAGGGTTCTGCGCGCGGCGCCAAGTTCTCTTGCGGTTGCTAAGTTCATTCCTGATCTCCCCCTGGACTTCTTCGGACTTCTTCTGCAGCCCTCCGCGCGGGACGGGCAGGTATTTATTGGCTTCCGGCCATCTGCTGCCATATCCGAACCGGCCCAAGCGGCGCGAATCCGTTTTCCTCGGCGGCCGCCAGCTCCGCGTCCCGCTCATATCCGACCAGGTCGACTCCCGGCGCCTCTTCGTGAGCACAGGAGATGAGACCGGCCCATGTCCGGGCGGATTCCCCCGGGGGGCCGAAGACGTTCGTCACCCCCGCCACACCATGGCTCAGGTGAAGCACGGCTCCCGCCACCAGGCCGTCGCCCGAGAACCCCCCGAGGAAGATCACGTCGTCATCGAGCAGAAGGGTTTCTGGGAACGTGTTCACCGACGCGTCGCCGCCCGCCCATGCCCGCTCCCACGCACGCAACTCATCGGCACCGGTGATACGCCGCCACCGCTGGTCGGCGCCGCCCCGTGACGCCACCGGCACCGAGGCCGCGACCGCAGCCGGCCGATGGATCCACTCCGCCTCGATGAGAATTCGATAGTTCCCCGGGAGGAGGTCGGCGTTGGCGAAACTGTCCTTGACGAAAAGCGGCCCCAGCGGTGCCTCCCGCAGGACGTCGAGAACCTCAGAGCCGGACATCGACGGGCTCAGAATCACCAGATTCGGGTAGTACGTGAGGCTCTTCTTCAGATTCACCCACGCGACGTCGGAGAGTTCTCCGGAGAACCCGTGCGCCCGACACATCGCCTCGCACCAGGACGAGTTGTTCCGGGCCGCGGCGAGCAGCATCGGCGCCACCGGGGAGTCGGCAGCCGCAGCCCGGTCATTGCCGAACCCTCTCACCGCGAAGGCCCCAACCGGGAGAACCGATCGACACCAGCGGACCCACAGCCTCGCAACATCCACCAACTCCCTTTCATCAAGGCCGAATCCGCACCCGGCCGGCTTCCGCACCGCCGACCCTTCGAAAGGGATGGGTCCTGTCCGGGAAATCCCCGGACTGCACTCCGGCCGCCCGAGCAAACGCCCCGACCGGCACACCCGAACACGACGGGCTACTGGACCGCCACTGACGCCTCGGGCCGAACGCCTTCAACGACCTTCTCGCGCATCAGCGTTGCGCAGTGCTCCGCTATGATCACCCCTGCTCATGACCACGTCAAGATCCTTTCCGGGGTCACTCCTACGGCACCCGCACACGCCCGCCGGCGTCGACGCGTCCGTGGACCGGAAGCGCGGTCGGGCCGACAATTACCGCGCACACTCGCGGTTTCGTGCACCACAATGCCCGCATGGAAACGGACACCGTGGCGGAACTGGTCACGCGGGCACTGTCGGCAATGCGCGCCATCACCGCCTCGGACGACCCGGACGACCACGACGGCTGGGACGAGTACGCACCGCTGCTGTGGCGCGCGTCCGCCGACGAGGCGGCGCTGCCGCTCGGCCTGGAGCTCATCGGCTCCGCCGATCCGATCGAGCGCGCGACAGGCTGCGACCTGCTGCGCGACACCAACTACCACCACGAGGCAGTCCGCACCGAAACTGCCACCGCACTCGTCGCCCTCGCCCAGCGGGAGACCGACGAGCACGTGCTGCGCGCCCTGGCACGCGCGATCGAGAAGACGCACGACCCGCGCGCCGTCCCCGTCCTCGTCACCCTCGCCGGGCACCCCGACGCCGAGGTCCGTGAGGGAGTGGCCCGCTCGTTCGCGGAGGTCCTCACCGGCCTGCCGGACGGGCCGGACATCCGCACCCTCATCGGGCTGACCCAGGACCAGAACCCGCACGTCCGCGACTGGGCGACGTTCACCCTCGGCGTCCAGTCCAGGGCGGACAGCCCCGCGATCCGGGCCGCGCTCTGGGAGCGGACGGCCGACGAGCACGACGAGACCCGCATGGAAGCACTCCACGGACTGGCCAGTCGGCACGACCCCCGCGTCGTCCCGCTCCTGGCCGAACTGATCGGCAACCCCGAGGGCGCACACGTCCTCACGTTCGACGCGGAGCCGATCACGGGCGCCCCCGAACTCCTGCCGCCCCTCCCCGAGTACGAGCCCGGCGACGACTGGACCACCGACGCCGTGAACGCCTGCAACCCGGTGCGGCGGGCCCGCCTGGACGCCTTCGCCTGGGAACTGGTCTGCACGCTCCACCGGCTCCGCCCCGACCTGGACGCCGCCGTCTCGATGGAACGCTGCGGCTGGGGCCGTTTCCTCGGCATCCACGCCGCCTCGGAGGCAACGGGCTACGACATCGAGGCGCTGCTCACCCGCGCGGACGGCGACCCCATACGCGCCGCCGAACTGGTCTCAACCGACCTGCCGAGAACCCAGCCCGCCTGATCCAGCCCGACTGATCTAGCCCTTGGTGCCCCTGCCGCGCAGGAGGTCCGCGATGCGCGCGTCGACCTGCTCGCGGTCGTAGCCCCGCCGCACGATCTCGAACGCCGGCGGGGGCGGCGGTGAACCGGCTTCGGACAGGGCGCTGAGGTAGCGGTCGACTTGATGGCGCTCGTAGCCGCGCCGCACCAGGTCGAAGCCACGGAACTCTGGCGTTGTTGACACTTCGCGTGTCCTCCCACCTTCTGTGTCCACGTTGATCGCCATGGCACTGGCGATGGAAACGCCGGTGCGGCCACCGGTGCCCACCGGCGTGGCCGCAGCTCCCACCCTAGACCCCACCCACCGACGGGCGGCGGGCAGTCTCCGGGCCGTCGAAACCCGTCAGCCCAAGGCCGTCTGAACCCGTCAGCCCCCGCCCGTCAGCCCCGCCCCCTCCGGTCGAGTCGCAGCGGCAGCACCCCGCGGACGCGCCAGCCGCGGGCGTGCGGGCCGGCGGACAGGTCCCCGCCGAGGGCGCCGATCCGCTCGGACAAGCCGGCCAGGCCGGTGCCCCCACCGCCGGGGCGGCGGGCCGGCAGACCGCCGGGGCCGCCCTGCCGCCCGCTGTCGGTGACGGTGACCCGCAGGGCGGGGCCCGGGACGCGAACCACCTCCACCTCCAGCCGGCCCGCGCTCGGGGCGTGCCGACGGACGTTGGTCAGCGCCTCCAGGACGACGCGGTAGGCCGCGTCCTGGATCGCGCGCGGGGCTGTCCCCGCCAGGCCCGGCTCCAGTTCGAGGGAGCCGTCGGCCGTGCCGGACGCCAGGAAGCGGTCGACCATCTCCGGTAGGTCGGCGAGGCCGTGGACCTTGGTCGGCGGCGGTTCGGCGAGCGCGGGCGCCTCCGGGTCGCGCAGCGCCTGCAGGGTGTGGTCCATCGAGTCCAGCGCCCGAAGGCCGGCCGCCTCCAGGCGGGACAGGAGCTAGCTGTTCTCCTCTTCGTCGTAGGCGCTGACCTGGGCGGCCTGGACCTCCAGCAGGATGCCCGTCAACTCGTGGGCGACGAAGTCGTGGAGATCCCTGCCCACGTCGAGCCGCTGCTCCCGGCGGGCCCGCTGGACGGCGCGGGCCCGTTGGTTGTCCTGGCCCCGCAGGTAGAGCCCGACGCCGACGGCGCAGGCCACCGGGAACATCGCCATGGCGACGGCGACCACCGACGGTTCGAGGACCGCCTGCGGCAGCAGGAGCGTGAAGCGCAGCGGGAGCACCATCAGTGCGAGCGCCAACGCCGAGCCGACCAGGGCGGCTTGGCGGACCGGCGCCCGCCGGATCACCCTCCCGGCCAGCACCAGCATGGCCGCGAACTCGACCGGGAACCACAGCATCACCAACCCCTGCGGTCCGGGGTGGACGGCGTCCGTGACGAGCGAGAGCCCCGCGACCAGGCCGGCCGCCAGGACGGGGGCGACCGGGCCCAGCGGCCGGCGCAGGATCGCGGTCGCCATCGCCACGACGGCGACGACGGCCCCGATCCACGCACCCGGTGGGGCGATCGCCGCCGGAGCCGCGACCACTGCCGCCGCCGCCGCACACACCGCGCGGCGGCGACGCGTGTCAGGCATCAGTTCGGTCTGCACGGGCCGAGCCTACGCACGGCGGAGGAGCGGTGCGCCCCAGCACATGACGGATCGTCAGGCATCTGCCGTTCGGCAGACCGGCACTGGTCGACCGACTCCCCGAAGAGCCGTACGGGGCCGCCGGCTTGACCTGCCCAGAGCCGTCCCTTGACCTTTGGAAGGCCGGCCACCGGCATTGAATTCGGTCCGTGGAGTCCACCGTTCCGGGGCGGCACATAAAAAGGCGTCAAGACCTCCCGGCTCGCCATATGGATTCCGTATGGACTCGCGAGACGGAGGATTCCGGAACCTACGATCCAGCTTTGCCGACCAGAAAGATGAATCCGATATGAAACCCCTCTCCCGCCTCAAACGCGCCCTGGCCTGCGGGATCGCCGCAGTCGCCATGGTCTCCGGCCTGACCGCACAGGCCCAGGCCGCGCCGGAGCCGCCCCTCCACGCGGACAAGACCTGTGGAACCCCGGCCTCGGTGGGCGGCGGCAACTGCATGACCGCGCTGATCAGCTCCGCCTTCGACATGGTCAGGGGCATGCGCAACGCCGCCAACCTCAACAAGCTGGACAACGCGGAGTTCACCCAGAACACCGCGTCGAAGTTGAGCGCGAAGTTTCCCGGGTTCAACGTCATGGTGTTCAAGACCGTGGGCACCGACATGTACGACACCGAGTGGTTCAAGAACGAGTACAAGTCCGACATGAAGGGGGTGTTGATCGACACCACCTACAAGCTCAACCATTTCTTGGACAAGGAGAAGAAGGATCCCTCCGGCTACGACATATTCCGGATCTGGGTCTTCCAGGGGGACTCGACCATCCGTAACCGCGGCGACGGCGGCTACATGAACTGGGCGTTCATCGGCAATGACGGCGACACCGTCAAGAAGGAGCCGTGGACCTGCCGGGCGGGCACCGCGCGGCCGTACAAGTGCGACGGCGACGTGCGCACCATCCACTTCCCCGCGCGGTCCGGCTACGGCACCAGGACCGGCAGCCTGACCCCCGACTCCAGCCCCGGCTACCACGCCTGCCTGGACGTCAACGGCAACGGCAACGCGAACGGCACCCCCGTGCAGATGTGGGAGTGCAACGGCAGCGACGCCCAGAAGTGGACCTACAACGGGTACAAGCTCCAGGCCGCCAACGGCAAGTGCCTCGACCTGGAGGCCAACAAGGCCGCGAACGGGACCAAGCTCCAGGTCTGGGACTGCCTGGAGATCCCCGGCCAGCGCTGGAACATGTCGGCCAGCGGCGGTTTCCGGCACATGACGGACATGGACGACCGGTCCAAGGACGTCTGCATCGACGACTTCAACGGCCAGACCTCCAACGGCAGCACGGTGGCGGCCTGGGCCTGCGGCTCCGAGGACCGGCGTGACGCGCCCAACCAGAACTGGGCCTGGGGCGGCACCCCGCCGACCACCAACCCGCCCACGCCCGGCGGAGGCGGCGGCAACAACGGCGCCGACGTGTACCTGAAGCTCGACAACGGCCTGGGCGCCGTCCCGGTCAGCGGCTCCGCCGGCGCGTCGGTCGTCCCCGGGCTCCGGGGCGGCAACGAGTCCAAGTGGAAGCTCACCTCGGTCGGCGGCGGTCGCTACCGGATCACCAGCTCGTACGGGCTGGAACTCACCGAGAACAGCAACTACATGGCTGAACTCCAGCCGTGGAGCAACTCCTCCCAGCAGAAGTGGGAGCTCGTCGGAGTCGGCAACGGCAAGTACCAGATCCGCATCTCCGACGACGACTGCCTCGCGCACGACGCCGACTTCAAGCAGCTCGGCGTGTGGACGTGCAAGTCGGGCTGGCAGCAGGCGTGGGTGCTGGAGTCCACCTCCGGTGGCGTGATCACCCCGACCGACCCGACCACCCCGACGAAGCCGGACCCGAAGCCCAAGCCGGACCCCAAGCCGAAGCCGGACCCGAAGCCGGACACCAAGCCGACCGTCCCGACCGAGCGGCCGCTGTTCCTGAAGCTCGCCAACGGCCTGGGCGCGTCGGCACCCACCGAGACCTCGACCTGGGGTGCGCCGATCGTGGGCGGGATCCTGGGGTACAAGGGGTCCACCTGGACGATCAAGCCGCTGGGCGGGGACCGCTACCGGATCGTCAACGACCTCGGGTACAACCTCACCGAGAACCCCGACACCTACGTCGCCGAGCAGCAGGCGTGGGGCAACACCTCCAACCAGAAGTGGCAGTTCGTCGGCCTCGGCAACGGCAAGTACCGGGTCCAGATCGACGACGACAACTGCCTCACCCACGACTCCGACTTCAAGCAGCTCGGGGTGTGGAGCTGCGAGGGCGGCTGGAAGCAGGAGTGGACCTTCCAGCTCCTCTGACCGGCCGCACCAGGCCGCAGTCACGACGAAGGACGAAGGACGAAGAACGAAGGGCGCCAGCCGTACGGTTGGCGCCCTTCGGCCGTTCTCAGCCGACGCCCCGCCCGGAGGCGGCGTGGTAGCGCAGGCCGTCCATCAGGAGGTCGAGGAGGCGTTCCATCCGGGCGTGGTGCTCGGGGGTCGTCGCGGCCATGGACAGGCCGCTGAGGCTGAACAGCACGTCCTCCGGCTCGACGTCGGCGCGCAGCACGCCCGACTCGGCCCCGGCCCGCAGGAGTTGCGTGATCGAGGCGGTCAGCATCGCGCGGCTGTGCGAGAAGGGGTCGCCGCCGGAGGCGATGAGCGCGCGCAGCGCGTCGGACATCCCGCGCTTGGTGGTCATGTAGCGGACGAAGCCGTCCATCCAGGCGCGCAGCGCGGCGTCGGGCCCCCTGTCGTCCAGGAGCTCCGCGGCGGAGTCGCACAGCTTGGCGAGTTCGCTGCGGTAGACCGCCTCGACGAGTTCCTCGCGGGTGGCGAAGTGCCGGTAGAGGGTGCCGATGCCCACGCCGGCCTCCTTGGCGATCGCCCCGAGCGTCGCGTCCGGCCCGTCCTGGGCGAAGGCCCGTGCGGCCACTTCGATCAGTCGGTCGCGGTTGCGGCGCGCGTCGGCGCGCAGCGGCCGGGGGTCGGCGGTGGTCACGGCTGGTCCTCCTCGGGTTGCAAGCGGAGGATCCTCCGCTTAACCTGGAGACATGCGGAGGGCCCTC
The DNA here is from genome assembly GCF_042732075.1 of Kitasatospora sp. NPDC059812. Classification (NCBI taxonomy): domain Bacteria; kingdom Bacillati; phylum Actinomycetota; class Actinomycetes; order Kitasatosporales; family Streptomycetaceae; genus Kitasatospora; species Kitasatospora sp. NPDC059812. The sequence continues at coordinate 159,714 of NZ_JBHWIO010000001.1, read as the reverse complement.
CGGTTTCCACTCTACCGGCCGCCCCCTCCCGCGCACCCCAGCTCCGGTCACCCAACCAGACGGGAAATGATCATGAACGCCAGCGCCCCGCGCCTCACCACCCCCTTCGGCGCCGAGTCCACCGCCGCCGAGGTCATCTCCGGCGTCGACCTGACCGGCCGCCGCGCCGTCGTCACCGGCGGCGCCTCCGGCATCGGCGTCGAGACCGCACGCGCCCTCGCCTCGGCCGGCGCGCAGGTCACCCTCGCGGTCCGCAACCTCGACGCCGGCGCCCGCACCGCCGAGGACATCACCGCGACCACCGGCAACAAGGACCTCCGGGTCGCCCCGCTGGACCTGGCCGACCAGGCCTCCGTCGCCGCGTTCGTCGCCGCCTGGGACGGGCCCCTGCACATCCTGGTCAACAACGCCGGCGTGATGGCCTCGCCCGAGCTCCGCACGCCGGAGGGCTGGGAGCTCCAGTTCGCCACCAACCACCTCGGGCACTTCGCGCTGGCCACCGGCCTGCACGCGGCCCTGGTCCGGGACGGCGGCGCCCGCGTCGTGGCCGTCAGCTCCAGCGCCCACCACCGCTCCCCCGTCGTCTTCGAGGACATCCACTTCCGCGAGCGCGCCTACGAGCCCTGGTCCGCCTACGGCCAGTCCAAGACCGCCAACGTCCTGTTCGCGGTCGAGGCCGCCAAGCGCTGGGCGGCGGACGGCATCACCGTCAACGCCCTGATGCCCGGCGGCATCCGCACCGCCCTCCAGCGCCACGTCTCCGAGGAGGAGCTCGACCGGCTGCGCGCCCAGGCCGCCAACGGCGCGGAACTGCTGTGGAAGACCACCGAGCAGGGCGCGGCGACGTCCGTCCTGCTCGCGGCCTCGCCGCTGCTGGCGGGCGTCAGCGGCCGCTACTTCGAGGACTGCAACGAAGCCGTCCGCGGCGAACTCAGTGCCCGCACCGGCGTCGCCGAGTACGCCCTCGACCCCGAGGCGGCCGCCCTGCTCTGGCAGGTCTCGCGCGACACCCTGGGCAGCCGCGACTGACGGCCCGCAGCCGAACGCCCCGCTCCCCCGGCGAGCCTGGGGGAAGCGAGGCGCGGGGCGGGCCCGTTACCTGCGCGGCCCGGCCAGGGCGTAGACCCCGGCGCCGGTCACCAGCAGGGCCACCGCGGTCCAGGTCGACGCCTCCGTGCCAGGGGGGTAGGACATCCAACCGAACGCCTTCCCCACGGTGTTGGGCGGCAGCGGCGGGGAGAGGACGGCGAACGCGAGCCAAGCGGTCGGCAGGGTCCAGGCGAGGTGCGCCCCGCACAGCACCGCCCCGAGCGCGGCCAGGCCGGCCAGGCCCGCGGTGTCCCGGACGACGACCTCGGTGGGGGCGAACCTCGGCCCCACCGCCTGGACCGCCAGCAGCGCCGCACCCGTGACCACGCCGATCAGCAGCGCGTGCGCCGCCCGGCGGGGCGCCCACCGGATCGCGGCCGTCCTGTCCAGTGCGGCGTCCTGCCCGCCGAGCCCGACGGAGCCGGCCGCCACGCTCGCGGCGAGCACGAAGTACACGATCGGGTTGATCGCGTCCGCGTCCATCCCATCCGTGCCGCCGCCCCGGTTGAAGGCCCACACCACCAGCGCGGTGAGCGCGACTGCGGCGGCCGACGTGGACACCTGCCGTGAACGCGCGTACAGCATCAGCCACCTCATCGCGACGCTCCCCCGGCCAGCTTCGGAACCTGCTTGTACCCCTCGCAGGAGAGCGCGGCGGCGTGCAGCTCGACGATCCGCGAGCGCTGCTCGGCCGGCGGCAGCGCCATCAGCTTCTGCCACGCGAGGTCGGCCTCGGCCCAGGTTTCGAGCGCGTACCGGCTGGTGCCCTTCTCCTGCAGCGGTTGGAGCTGGGAGTCGTGGAGGGCCCAGCTCACGGCGATGCTCTGGGCGGGGATGTCGTGGCTCCCCCCGCCCTCCTTGTCGTTGTCCGGGTAGCAGCTCGGCGCCAGGCCCCTGGCGATCAGCGCGCGGGTCAGCTTCTCGCCCTTCGCGTCGGCGAGCATCCGATCGCCGAAGTCGACCAGCAGCACGTCTGCGGAGAGTTCGCGTGCCGCGGCGAGCTCGTGCAGCGTGGCGTCCTCCCGCACCGAGGTCGGCGCCTTGTCGCCCAAGGCGTCGCGCAGCACGGGCATCGCCTCCTTGCTGCGCTGCGCGAGCTCGGCCAGGCGTGAACGGCTCGCCTGCGTCACGCACACCGGCCCGTCGCACACCAACGCCGCGGCGGCCTTGTCGACGACGTAGGTGTCGCGCGCGGCGGCCGGGAGGACCAGCAGAGCCAGGCCCAGGCCGGCCAGGACGGGAGTCACCGCGAGCAACCGCGCCCGGCGGGTCACAGCCGCCAGCAGCGCGAAGCCGGTGGCGAGCAGGCCGAGCAGCCAGAGCGTCTGGCCGAGGTGGACGGAGCCGGACAGGGTCAGCAGCATCTGCCGCGGCTCCACGGTCGCCGGGGACAGCTGGGCGAACCGGTTCTCCACCCTGCCCGTCGGTACCGCCCCTTCGTTGTTCATGCGCAGGAACAGGCCCGTCCCCACGAAGACGATCACCACCAGGGCCGGCGGGGTGAGCACGGAGGGCAGCGCCCGCGCGACGCCCATCCCGAACACGGCGCCCGCGACCAGGGACAGTGCCGCCACCAGCGAGATCGGCAGCCAGCCGAGGGATGCGTAGGTGGTCGGACCGGCCGCCACCTGGACTCCGCCCACCAGAACCAGCAGACCGAAGCCCACCGCCAGCGCAAGCCCGATCGCACCGGCCGGCAGCGCCGCACGGCGCCAGGCCGGCAGTGGCGTGGTCGTCAGCAGCTCGGTCATCCGCGAGCGGGATTCGCGCAGCCCGTACACCGCCCCGATGCCGATCACGAACGGCCACCAGAAGGCCAGCAGGGACCGGGTCCACATGGCCATGGTGCTCCACTGGGCCGTCCACCCCGCGGTGCCGTGCCACCAGAGCGCGTCGAACGGGAAGAAGACCGCCAGGCTGCCGGCCAGCACGACGATGCCGGCCCACGGGGCGGCGGAGCGCCTCAGCTCCGTCCGCAGCACACGTCCGTTCACCAGGCGCTCCCCTGCTGGCCGGAGTTGCTGAGCAGCGCCGAGTAGCCGCGCTCCAGGGGGCTGTCGCCCGGGTGGTCGGTGCTGCCCGCCGCACCCAGTTCGTCCGGCGTGCCCTGGAAGACGAGGCGGCCGTCGGCGAACAGCACCACGTCGGAGCAGGCGGCCGCGACGTCCTCGACCAGGTGGGTGGAGACGACCACGCAGGTGTCGCGGCCCAGGTCCTGCAGCAGTTCGCGGAAGCGCAGCCGCTGCGCCGGGTCCAGGCCGGCCGTCGGCTCGTCCAGCAGCAGCACCGCGGGGGAGTTGACGATGGCCTGGGCGATGCCGGCCCGCCGCACCATGCCGCCGGACAGGGTCTTCATCCGGTGGTCGGCGCGGTCCGCCAGGCCCACCCGTTCCACGGCCCGCTGGACGGCCCCGGGGATGTCCGCCTTCGGCACCTCCTTCAGCCAGGCCATGTACTCGACGAACTCGCGCACCGTGAAGCGCTTGTAGTAGCCGAAGTCCTGCGGCAGGTAGCCGATCTGGCGGCGCAGGGCCCGGTGGTCGACCACCCGGCCTCCCAGGGAGGTGCCGAGCATCTCCAGTTCGCCCTCGGTGGGGCGCAGCACGGTGGCCAGCGTCCGGATCAGGGTGGTCTTGCCCGCTCCGTTGGGCCCGAGGAGCCCGTGGGCGCCGATGCCCAGGGAGAGGTCGAGCCCGTCGACGGCCATCTTGCTCCGTCCGACGCGCACCCTCAGGCCGCTGGCCCGGATCTCCCAGGCGTAGGTCTTCGGCGCGGTGTCGGCCGCGCTCGCCGTATACGTCATGCGATGGTCCCTTTCCAGGGTGGACATGGGTTTCACAGCGTTGAGTACGCGTCCCTGCGGGCGATCACGGCGCAGACGCCGAGCGCGAGGAGCAGCCCCCACACGGGCAACTGGTCGCGGTGCAGGGCGAGTTCGAGGACTGCGGGGATGCGGCCGGTGACGAACGTGGGCACCACGACGGCAGCGCCCCACGCGGTCACCAGCCCCACGGCGGCGCGGGTCACGCCGATCACGGTGCCCAGCGCCAGGGCGGTGGAGGTGAAGGCCAGGGAGGGCAGCAGCCACTGCGCGGCCGTCGTGTTCCCGGTCAGCCATCCCCCCAGCAGGAGCCCGGGCACGACCACCACGAGGACCGCGGTGGTGCGCCTGAGCAGCAGGGCCAGGCCGGCCCGGGCGGTCGAGGCGGTCAGTTCGTGCGCCGGGTCCAGGCCGCGCGACCACGATGCGGCGACACCGCACAGCGGCAGCACGGGCGCGATCAGCGCCACCATCGAGGAGCCGCCGAAGACCTTCGCCGGCGCGGCCACGTCCAGCAGCATCGCCATCAGGGTGACGACGGCGGTCATCGCCAGCCACGGGGTCATGGCCGGTGTCAGCCAGGCCGACACCCAGGTCGGGCGGTGCCGCCTCCGGGGCGCCCCGACGGCCGCGTCCAACTGCGCGTCCAGACCGGCCCGGACGGTGTCGACGAGCGCGGCGACGCCGGGCGCCTCGGTGGCCACGGAGGCCGCCAGCAGGCTCCGGCACGGCGCGCACGTCTCCAGGTGGGCCTCCAGTGCCCACACCGTGTCCGCGGCCATCGCCGTGTCACCACGCGCGTAGTCGTCGATCAGCCGCCTCGACGCGTGTTCCGCGTTCATGCCAGCGCCTCCCGCATCGCGATCCGGGCCCGGCGGGCACGGGTCTTGACCGTGCCTTCGGGCAGTCTGAGCAGGACTGCGGTCTCCCGGACGGAGAGCCCGTCGAGCACCGTCGCCTGCAGTACGTCTCGGAGTTCCGGCGCCAGCCGCCGCAGGGCGTCGCCCACGTCGCCGCCGACGGTCCCGGCGAGCGCCTCCTCCTCCGCCGCGGGCACCACGGCCCGCTCGGCGGCGGCGACCGGCGGTTCGGCGTGGTGGGCACGGCGCCGGAAGGCGTCGACGAGGCGGCGCGCCGCGATCGTCCACAGCCATCCGACGGCCGTCCCGCCGACGGCGCTCCCGGCGAACGCACCGGCCGCGCGCCACACCGCCAGATAGGTCTCCTGCATGACCTCGGCGACGATCTGCTCGTCCGCGCAGCGGCGGCGCAACCGCACCGCCAGCCACGGCGACGTGCGCCGGTACAGCTCGTCGAACGCCGCGCGGTCACTTCTGGCGATCAGCCGGACGAGGCGTTCCTCGTCCAGCTCGTCCAGTGCTCTCCTGCGTGATCTCACACCAGCCAGACGCCGGCGACCGCGCGCAGGTTCTGCGTTCGACGTGACCTGCGTCACATGAAAGCAGCGCAGGAAGTCGGCCTACCCGACTTCCTGCGCTGCGGCGACCTCGACGCCCGGATCAGGCACCTGCGGTGGCGAGCACCCCGCCGCCCTACCGGTCCTCGGCCGCCCGTGCCAGCAGCGCGATCTCGGCCGCCACCGCCGCCGGCTCGGCCGCGACGGTGATGTCGAACACCGGCAGCATGTCCCGAACCGGCCTGGCCGACACGAGGACCACCCGGTACCGGCCCGCTCGCACTCCCCGATCGCCACCGGCGCTCCAGCCTCCCGAAAACCGCTTGCCGGGCGGACGACGGCCCCCGTACCGTCGCCCGGCGTGACCCCGACCCTGCGTACCGATCGCCTGCTGCTCGACCCGTACGTCCTCGCGGACGAAGAGGACTTCGTGACGCTGTTCCAGGACCGGGAGGTGTCCCGGTGGATGGGCGACGGCCCGCAGTCCGAGGCCGAGGACCGGGCCCTGTTCGGCCGCATCTTCACCCAGGTGTACGCCTCGAACCGGTTCGACGTCTGGGCCGTCCGGCAGGGCGGCCGCCTCGTCGGGCACGCCGAGATCAAGCCCACCACCGTGGCCGAGGGCTTCGAGATCGTCTACGCGCTGGCCCCGGAGGCGTGGGGCCGCGGCCTGGGCACCGAACTGGCGGCCGCGATCGTCGACTACGGCTTCACCGCCCTGGGGCTGGCCGAGGTGCACGCGACGGTCGCCGACGCCAACCTCGCTTCGCTGGCGCTGCTGGGCAGGATCGGCTTCCGGCACGTCCGCGACATCACGGAGGACGACGGCAGCACGACCCGCCTGCTCACCCGGGGCCGCGCCGATGCCGCCGGGGCCGCCTCGCCGTAGCCGCCCCGCCGGAACAGAAAGACCGGAGCGAACGCTCCCCCGATCGGGGGAGGCCCCCCATGAGCTGCGCCGCAATACTGGTGATCATGATCAGGGGAATCCGGCCGCTGCTGCGCGGCTCCACGTACTCGGGTGTGCTGTTCGCCTTCTTCGGCGCGCTGGCGAGCCTGCCGCTGCTGCCGTTCGCGATGCTGCCGATGATGGCCTGGCCGTCCGGCCCCTACCTCGCGCGGGCGGTGCTCACCCTGCTGGTCTGGGCGGCGCTGCTCGCCGTGGTCGGGCTGGCCCGCACCACCCGGCGGGTGCTGATCGGCGGCGTCCGTCGGCTGCTGAGGGTGTCGCTGCCGGATCCGGTGTCCGGCGCCCGGGCGGCGGACGCCCCCGGCTCCGACCGTTGGCGCACCCCGCTGTGGCTGCTGCTGCACGTGGCGCTGGGCTGGGTGGGGGGCCTGGCGAGCCTCGTGCTGCTCGGCGCAGCCGTGGCCCTGCCGGGCGGCTGGGTCTCCGGTGATGCCCGGCTGAGCTGGCCCGGCCGGTCGGTGCAGCTGACGGGCGCCTGGAGCTGGGTGGTGGCGGCGGTCTGCCTGCTGCTGGCGCCGGTGGTGTGCGCGGCGGTGGCGGGCGCGCTGCGCGGGCTGGCCCCGAAGCTGCTGGGTCCGTCGGCGGCCGAGCGGCTGGCGCTGGCGGCGGAGCGGGAGCGCCGGCTGGCCGAACGCAACCGGCTGGCCCACGAGTTGCACGACTCGATCGGGCACACCCTGACGGCGGCCACGATCCAGGCGGCGGTGGCGGGCGAGGTGCTCTCCGCCGACCCGGTGGCGGCGCGGGCCGCCATGCGCAGCATCGAGGAGTCGACCCGGGCCGCCCTGGAGGACCTGGACTACGTGCTGGGCGCGCTGCGCGAGGAGGAGTCGGGGGCGGCCCCGGCCCGGACCTTGGCCGACCTGCCCGAGCTGCTGGACCGGCTGCGGCACGCCGGCGCGGTGGTGGAACCGGAGCTGTCCGGCGAGCTGGCGCAGGTGCAGGGGACGCTCTCCCGGGCGGCGTACCGGATCCTCCAGGAGGGGCTGACGAACGCGCTGCGGCACGGAGCGGGCGGCCCGATCGAGGTCCGGGTGGCGGCCGGGCCGGACACCCTGGAGCTCAGCGTGGCCAACCGGACCGGGACGGGCCCGCACCAGGGCGCCTTCCCGACCTCCGGCCACGGCCTGCCGGGCCTGGCCGAGCGGGTCCGGCTGCTGCACGGCGAGATCGAGGCCGGGCCGGACGGGCCCCAGGTCTGGCGGCTGGCCGTCCGGCTGCCCGTACGGTTGTCGGCATGACCGGCCCAGATCCCACCGACGCCGCGCCCGAAGCCCCGGGCGACGCCACCGGCACCCCCGTCACCCTCCTGATCGCGGACGACGACGAGGTGACCCGCAGCGGCCTGCGCACCCTGCTCGCAGCGCAGCCGGGGATCACGGTGGTCGGGGAGGCGGCCGACGGCGTCGACGCGGTCGAGCAGGCGCAGCGGCTGCGGCCGGACGTGGTCCTGATGGACGTACGGATGCCGCGCCGCAACGGGATCGAGGCCACCCGGCAGCTGCTTGCCGAGTCGGCCGCGCCGCCGAAGGTCGTGGTGATCACCACCTTCGAGAACGACGGCTACGTCACCGCCGCGCTCAGCGCGGGGGCGAGCGGGTTCGTGCTGAAGCGGCTTCCGGTGCGGCAGATCGCGGAGGCGGTGCGGGTGGCGGCGGCCGGGGAGGCGATCCTCTTCCCGGCGGCGCTGCGCCGGATGGTCTCCGCCCGCCCGCTGGACTCCGCCGAGGCGTTGCCCCGGGCGGCGTTGACGGTGCGGGAGGAGGAGGTGCTGCGGTCGATGGCCACGGGCCAGTCCAACCCGGAGATCGCGGAGTCGCTCAGGGTGAGCCTGGAGACGGTGAAGACGCACGTCGGCAACGTGCTGACCAAGCTCGGCGCGCAGAACCGGACCCACGCCGTGGTGATCGCGTACGAGTCCGGCCTGGTGGTGCCGGGGCTCGCCGGCTGACCCGGCCCGCCCCGGCACCCGCCCTCGGTCAGGAATCCAGCTCGCCGAGGAAGTCCAGCGCGATGGCCCAGGCCCGCTCCGCCGCCTCGGCGTCGTAGTCGGCCAGCTCGGTGTCGGTGAACAGGTGCCCGGCGCCCCGGTAGCGGTGCACCTCGACGTCGGCCCCGGCCCGCCGCATCCCCAGGTACCAGGCGTTCAGCCAGTCCTCGGTCTCGAACGGGTCCGGCTCGGCGACGTGCAGCTGCACCGGGATCTCGGTGGCCGCGTCCTCGCGCAGGTCGGAGGTGCCGTGCAGGAGCAGCAGGCCGCGGGCCTTGTCGTCGGCGAGGGCGAGGTTCTGCGCGAGCGAGCCGCCGAGCGAGAAGCCCGCGTAGACCAGGCCGCCGTCGGACAGCGGAGCGGCGGCGGTGACGGCCCGGCGCAGCAGTTCCTCGCTGCCGCCGACCTCCTCCTGGTACGCCAGTCCGGCCTCGATGTCGTCGAAGGTCCGCCCGTCGTACAGGTCCGGGGTGTGCACGGTGTGCCCGGCGGCGCGCAGCCGGTCGGCGGCGGCATGGACGGCGGAGCGCAGCCCGAGGGCGGAGTGGAAGAGGACGATCTGGGCCACGGTCGGGGTCCTTCGGCAGCTGAGGGCGGGTACTCCCCCATGATCCCGCATGATCCGGCGACCCGACTTCCCCGGCCCGCCCGCCCCGGCCTTCCCCGCTCGCCCGCCCCGGGCAACCACACCCGCCCGCTCCACGACGGATCGTCAGGTCACCTGATTTACCTACGCTTTACTAGCGGGTAACCTTCCGGACGTGAACGATCTTGTCCATGACATGGCCCCTGCCCACCCGCGCCGCCGCCAGGTCCTGAAGGCCGGCGCGCTGGCCGCCGGCGCGACCGCCGCCCTCCCGATCGCCCTCCCCACCCCCGCCGAAGCCGCCGAGCCGGCCCAGGCCACCCAGACCGCCCAGGCCGCCGGAGCCGCCCAACCCGCGCAGGCCCCCGAAGCCGCCCCCCGCTTCCTGCACGGCATAGCCTCCGGCGACCCCCTCCCCGACGGCGTCCTGCTCTGGACCAGGGTGACGCCCCGCCCCGAGTCCCTCCCCGGCTCGGGCCTCGGCCCCGACACCGAGGTCCGCTGGGAGCTGGCCGCCGACCAGGCCTTCACCCGCGTCGTCGCGAGCGGCACGGTGACCGCCACCGCCGCCGCCGACCACACCGTCAAGGCCGACGTCCGCGGCCTGACCCCGGACACCCCCTACTGGTACCGCTTCACCGCCACCACCGCTGCCGGTACCGGTACCGGTACCGGCAGCGCCGTCTCCCGGTGTCATATACACAACTACGCGCCCACGAGTCTCACTCACATCGCGGGTGGCGGGGTGGGGGTGTTA